>JBEIUK010000044.1:0-15495 GCA_040374415.1 Gemmatimonadaceae bacterium
CGCGTTGCGCGTGGTGGTGACCGGGACGGTGGGGGGTGAGCGGTCGACGCGGGCGTGGGAGGTCATTGATCGCTACGATGCCGCGCACGGCATCTCCGCGATGATGCGGACCACCGGGTTCACGCTGTCGATCACCGGCCAGCTGCAGGCCGACGGGACGGTACCGCCCGGGGTGCATACGCCGGATGAAGCGCTCCCGGCGGCGCGGTATATCGCGATGCTGGCCGCACGCGGCATCCTGGTGCGGGAGTGCTGATGGGTGGGATGGTGCAACGCATGGTGCACGGGATGGTGCAACGGATGGTGCAACGGATGGTGCAAGGGATGGCGCAACGGATGGTGCAACGCATGGTGCGGGTGACGCCACTGGCGGTGCTGGTGGCCGGGGGGCTGATCGGACTGTGTGGTGCGCGGCTGGCGCAGGCGCAGGGGGCAGCGCCGTCGACGGCTGCGGGGAGTGTGTCGGGGGTGGTGCGGACCGGTCCGCCGGACCGGTTGCGGCCGGTCCGGGAGGCGGCGGTGCTCATCGCGGCGTTGAAGCTGGCGACCCGGACCGACTCCTTGGGGCGGTATCTGCTGGCGGAGGTGCCGGCTGGGACGTACACGCTGGAGATCCGGGCGCTGGGGTTCGCGCCGGCGACCTTCACGGTCACCGTATTGGCTGGCGCGCGGGTGGAGCAGGATGCCCTGGTGGCGGTGACGGTGAACCAGTTGGCGGCCATTGCCACCACGGCGGACGGTCCGGTGGTGGGGCGTCTTGCGGAGTTTGACGCGCGGCGTCGGCTGGGGATGGGGAAGTTTCAGACCCGGGACTACTACGAGAAGGCGTCGGGGCGTCGGTTTGCCGATGTGCTGCTGACGAAGACGCCGGGGTTGATGGCCATCTCCAGCGGGGGGGAGCGCTACCTGGCGACAGGGAACCGCGGGTCGGTGAGTATGCTCCGGATGCCGGGGGAGGCGGGGAAGCCCAAGGAGTGCTACGTCCAGATTGTGGTGGACGGGCTGGTACGCTACCGGAGCACCCCTGGGGAGCGGCTGTTCAATATCGACAGCATCGACCCGCAGACGGTGGAAGGGACCGAGTTCTATACCGTGTCCCAGACTCCCTTGCAGTTCAACAGTACCGGCGGGGCGTCCTGCGGGACGCTGGTGATCTGGCTCCGGCAGTAGCGGCCAATTCCGACACGGTTCGCCCCGGTACGAACAGTGCGATGTCCGAGGGGAATAACCGGCTATTCGCAAATAGCCAGTTATTTTTTTCTGACAAATTTTCGTAACGCGGGAATTTGCTACAAAGTTTCCTTGCCTACCGTTGAAACACGGATTTAGCTTGGCTCAGCAGGTCTCCCGAACCCCCGCGCGCGGGGGCCGTCCACTCTCAAGGAACCGAAGCATGGTTGGCACGTTCCGCCTGCAGCGCCCGTGGTCTGCGGTGTTGCTGGGTGCTCTCGCTCTGGGTCTCACCGCCTGTGGCGGCGTCTACCCGAACTCGACCTTCAATCACACCTCCGAGTTCAATACGGCCATCGACGGCTTGTTCAGCACGTTGCTCTTCTGGGGCACCGTGGTGTTCGTCGTGGTGGAGGTGGCGCTGGTCTACACGATCTTCCGTTTCCGGCGGCGTCCTGGGGCGCCCACGCCGAAACAGGTGCACGGCAACACCGTGCTGGAAATCACGTGGACGGCCATTCCGGCGCTCATTCTGATCGTGATCGCGATCCCCACGGTCCGGACGATCTTCAAGACGCAGGCCAAGGCCGCGCCCAACGCGCTGCAGGTCCAGGTGATTGGCCACCAGTGGTGGTGGGAGTTCCGGTACCCGCAGTACGGGATCACGACGGCCAACGAGCTGTATCTGCCGAATGGCCGGACGGTGAACTTTGAGCTCAAGACGCAAGATGTGTTGCACTCGTTCTGGATCCCGCAGCTGGGTGGCAAGCGCGATCTGATCTCGAACAAGAGCAACTATCTCTGGTTCACGCCGAACGCCGATCTGCCGAGCTCCGCCTTCAATGGCTTCTGCGCGGAGTTCTGCGGCCCGTCGCATGCGAACATGAAGTTCCGCGTGTATGCGGTCTCCGCCGGCGAGTTTGACCAGTGGACGGCGCATCAGAAGCAGCCCGGGATCTTCCCGGCCGCGGCTCCGGCGGCACCGGCACCAGCCACGCCGGGTGCGGCGGCTGCGACGGCCACGGCTGCGACGGTGGCGGCTGCGACGGTGGCGGCGGGGGTGGTGCCTGCCGCCGCGCCGGCGCCCGCGGTCCCGGTCTATGCCTTCCCGAAGGAGAAGCTCGAGAAGGACTTCGCCTACACGCGCCCCACGATGCCGATCCCGGCCGGGGTCTCGTTTGACGAGAGCCTGCTGGACAAGGCGGACGCGGAGCGGGGCCGTCAGGTCTACTCGCGCTCCTCGTGCATTGGCTGCCACGCCATCAGCGGCAACATGATGAGCGCTGGGGTGGTGGGACCGAATCTGACGCACATCGGCACACGCTACACGATCGCCGGTGGCCTCTATCCCAATGATGCGAAGCATCTGGCCTACTGGATCAAGAACGCCCCGCACCTGAAGCCCGGCAGCATCATGCCGACGATCGGGAAGGGACAGTATGACCCGGTCCGCAAGAACACGGTGACCCTCGGCGGCCTGACGGACGCGGAGATCGCCGACATTGTCGCGTACCTGCAGGCCCTCAAGTAATCCGACGTCCGATCCCGCTCACGTACTACACCGACTGACGATACCGATGGCAACCATCGCTGCCGCGCCGCCCTATACCACCGCCAAGCCCGCTCCGGCGGAGACGGGGCTCTGGAGCTGGCTCACCACCGTCGACCACAAGCGCATTGGTGCGCTCTACCTGGTCTCCGCGCTCTTCTTCTTCCTGGTCGGGGGCCTTGAGGCCTCTGTGATCCGCGCTCAGCTGGCCCGCCCGAATGGCACCCTGATTACGGCGGAGCAGTACAACCAGCTGTTCACGATGCACGGCACCACGATGGTCTTCTTGGCCATCATGCCGCTGTCGGCCGCCTTCTTCAACTTTCTGATTCCGCTCCAGATTGGGGCGCGTGACGTCGCCTTCCCGCGACTGAATGCGTTCAGCTACTGGGTGTACCTGCTGGGCGGCATCTTCATCACGGTGCCGATCTTCTTCGGGATGGCGCCAGACGGTGGCTGGTTCGGCTATGCGCCGCTGAGCACGCGGGCCTTCTCGCCCGAGCACAACATGGATTTCTGGGTGCTCGGTCTGCAGATCCTCGGCATCTCGTCGCTGGCCGCGGCCTTCAACTTCATCACGACGATCATCAACATGCGGGCGCCGGGCATGTCGCTCATGCGCATGCCGATCTTCACGTGGATGTCGTTCGTCGTGCAGTTCCTGGTCGCGCTGGCGTTCCCGGTCATCACCGTCGCGCTGATCTTCCTGCAGTTCGACCGGTTCTTCGGGACGAACTTCTACACGATCGCGAAGGGCGCCGACCCGCTCCTCTGGCAGCATCTGTTCTGGGTCTTCGGGCATCCCGAGGTCTACATCCTGATTCTCCCGGCCTTCGGGCTGGTGTCGGAAGTGCTCCCGACCTTCTCGAAGAAGCCCCTCTTCGGCTACCCGGTCATGGTGTACTCCGGGATCCTGATTGGCTTCCTCGGCTTCGGCGTCTGGGCGCACCACATGTTCTCGGTGGGCATGGGCCCGATCGCCGACGCGGTGTTCGCCATGGCCACGATGCTGATCGCCATTCCGACCGGCGTGAAGATCTTCAACTGGATCGCCACGATGTGGGGCGGTCAGATCCGCTTTACCGTGGCCATGAAGTTCGGCATTGCGCTCGTCGGCATGTTCACGATGGGCGGCATCTCGGGCGTCATGCACTCGTCGGCGCCGGCGGACTTGCAGCAGACGGACACGTACTTCGTGGTGGCGCACTTCCACTACGTGCTCTTTGGCGGCTCGATGTTCGGGCTCTTCGCCGGGCTGTACTACTTCTTCCCGAAGTTCACCGGCCGCTTCCTCTCGGAATCGCTGGGGGAGTGGCACTTCTGGACGACGCTGCTCGGCATGAACATGACGTTCTTCCCGATGCACTTCAGCGGCCTGTATGGCATGCCGCGGCGCACCTATCAGTACGACGCCGGGCAGGGGATCGACACGTTCAATCTGATCTCGTCGATCGGCACCGCCATTCTCGTGGTGGGGACGTCGTTCCTGGTGATCAACCTCATCAAGAGCTGGCGGAATGGCGCGCGCGCCTCGTCCAACCCGTGGGGGGGCGCCACGCTCGAGTGGTCGATTCCGTCGCCGCCGCCCGACTACAACTTTGCCGAGCTGCCGCAGGTGAAGTCCCGCTATCCGCTGTGGAACACGAAGGGCGGCGAGAAGCTGGTGCACGAGACCACGTGGGAAGAGGAGAAGAACATCCGCATCCCGACGGCGAAGGAGCTGGGGATCGTGATGCCCAATCCGTCGATCCTGCCGCTCATCTGCGCCATCGGCCTGCTGGTCATGTTCAGCGGGATGCTCTTCACGCAGTCGAGCATGCCGACCGCGACTGCCATCATGCTGATCGGCTCCGCCATCTGGATCGGTTCGCTCTATTCCTGGCTGCTCACGCCTCTTGAGGACCACCACTAAGATGTCCGCCTCTACGTCCTCTCCGACGGCTCCGCACAGCGAGAGCCATGCGCATGGCGGCGGCCACTACACGTCGCTTGGGCTCGACAATCGGAAAATCGCCATTTGGACCTTCATCGGGTCCGAGTGCATGCTGTTTGCCTCGCTCATCTCCACGTACATGATTTACAAGGGACGGAGCCCGGAAGGGCCGTTCCCGCATGAGACGTGGACGAATCCGATGACGGGGCAGGTGTTCAAGCCGATCCTGAACATCCCGGTCACCTCCGCGTCCACCTTCGTCCTCCTGATGTCTTCGCTGGCGATGGTGCTGGCGCTGGCCGCGGTGCAGAACAAGGGGCAGCCGGTCAAGCCGGGGCTCTGGAACAAGATGCTGGCGTCCTCGAAGCTCTGGCTGTGGGCCACGGCCCTGCTGGGGATCACCTTCTTGGGCTGTCAGGCGTACGAGTTCACCTCGTTTATTCATGAAGGGCTTACGATCCGCACGAATCTGTTTGGGTCGAGCTTCTTCACGCTGACCGGTTTCCACGGCGCGCACGTGACGGCGGGCGTGCTCTGGCTGTTCACGCTGCTCGCGATTGACTACAAGCGCGGTCTTGGGCCCGGGGATGCGCTCCTGGTCGATATCTGTGCGTTGTACTGGCACTTCGTCGACGTGGTGTGGATCGCGATCTTCACGCTCGTCTACCTGATCCAGTAAAGGACCGGATATGTCAAATCATGCTGCGGCCGGTGGCCATGCCTCTGAAGATCATCATCCGACGTGGACCACCTATTGGAAGGTGGCCCTCTTCCTGACCCTGATCACGGTCGTCGAAGTCTGGGCGTATTACATTCCGAGTTTCGTGAATAGCAGCTACTTCGTGCCGTCGCTGCTGATCATGTCCGGGGTGAAGTTCTACACCGTGGTGGCGTACTACATGCACCTCAAGTACGACCATAAGCTCTTCCGGGCGCTCTTTTCGGGGCCGTTGGCGATTGCCGCCCTGACGCTCATTGGCCTGTTGTTCCTCTTCTCCAAGCTCGCCATCAAGATCGGTCTCTTGAGCTAATGATGTTGCTGCACCCCGCCGCCCAACTGGGATGGACGAACTTCACGATCCATCCCAGCACCGCGATCGGGATCACGGCCCTTGGTGCGCTGTACGCCTGGCGTGCGCACCAGGGGCCGTCGGCCGTTGATTGGGTGCCTGTGCCGCTCGCGAGGGCGTCGACCGATGCCGCCGCGGCGGGTGGGGACACGGCCGGAGCGGCGCCCGCTGGACGTGCCACGCCGAGTCGTGCCCAACGGGCGGCATTCTTCAGCGCCTTGGCGCTGCTCTTTCTGACGCTGAACGGTCCGCTGCACGATCTGAGCGATACCTATTTGTTCAGTGCGCACATGGTGCAGCATCTGATCATGACGCTGGTGATTCCTCCCCTGATGATCGTGGGGACGCCGGGCTGGATGTTGCGGCCGGCCCTGCGCCATCCCGTCGTGGGGGCCATGGCGCGTCGCCTGACGGGGCTCGGCGCCTGCTTCATGGTCTTCAATGTGGTGTTGTCGTTCTGGCATCTGCCGCCCATGTACAACCTCGCGCTCGCCCATCATTCGGTGCACATCGTGCAGCACCTGATGTTCCTGGTCGCGTCGGTGCTGATGTGGTGGCCGCTCACCTCGCCGCTGCCGGAACTGCCGCGCGCGGCGTACCCGGCGCAGATGCTGTACTGCTTTCTCATGGTCATTCCGATGTCGGTCATCTCGATTTACATCGTGATGGCGGACTCGCTGCTCTATCCGCAGTATGCGATCGCGCCACGGCTGCTTGGCATCACGCCGATGATGGATCAGCAGTATGGCGGCCTGATCATGTGGATTCCTGGCGGCATTTTCTTTTATGCCGTGATGACGGTAGTCTTCTTCAAGTGGTCCGGACGCGGTGCCGACGATCAGGCGAGCGCGCAGATCGACTGGGTCGCCCCCACCGCCTGACGGCGCGATGCGCGGGAATTGCTGAGGATTGTGGGTGGTGATGCGCTTGCTGTGCAGCCCCGCAGTCACCAATGTTCAGTATGCCACCAAAGCGATCGACGGGCCGGTCTCCCCGGCGTCCCTCGGCGACCGGAACACCGCGTCCGGCCGCCCCGCGTCCCTCGACGCCCCGTTCTGACGCTCCCCGTTCTGACGTTCCCCGTTCTGCGGGCGGCGCGAAACCGCGTGGGGTGACGAAACCGCCAGTGCCGGTCGCGTCCACGCCGACGCCCGCGGGCATCACGATGACCTTCAAGCGGATCATCGAGGCGACGCCGTCGGATGTCTTTCGGGCCTTCAATGATCCGACCCGGCGCGGCTGGTGTCTGACCCCCGGCTACAAAGTGCGCAGTCATGTCGCCCCCCGCGCGCTGTCGCTGGGGATGCCGGATGGTGGGATGGTGGTGATTGGCATCGCTCGCATGGGCAATGTCCGCTGCGCGGTGGATGTGACGCAGCGCGGGTGTGTTGACGCGGACGCCGTCGCCAGTGCCCGCGCGGAGTGGCGCGATGCGCTGGCGCGCATGGCGGAGTTGCTGGGGGACTGATGACAGCGACGAGCACTGGTGCACCAACAGGACGCGAACGGCTGCTGGCGCTGGACGTCTTTCGTGGGCTCACCGTCGCCGGTATGCTGCTCGTCAACAATCCCGGAAGCTGGAGCGCCATCTATCCGCCGCTGGAGCATGCGCCGTGGCATGGCTGGACCCCCACGGATCTGATCTTTCCGTTTTTCCTGTTCATTGTCGGGATCACCACGGAACTGTCACTCGGCGCCCGGCGTGCCCGTGGCGATGACGATCGCGCGATCCGTCAGCAGATCCTGCGCCGCGGTGGCCTCATTTTTCTCTTTGGCCTGCTGCTCGCGGCCTTTCCGTTCTTCACGTGGGGCACGATCGCCGATCAGCCCGATCCCTCGCTGCTCGATCGGATCATCTATCGCGTGCAGCATTTGCGGATTCTGGGCGTCCTGCAACGCATTGGCCTCGCGTATCTGTGCGGCGCGCTGGTGACGCTCCGCACAACGTGGCGGCAGCAATTGGGGCTGCTCGTCGCGCTGCTTTTTGGCTATTGGGCGCTGATGACGCTGGTGCCGGTACCAGATACGGGGGTGCCGGGGTATCTGGTACTCGATCATCCCGAGCAGCTGCTCAGTGCGTGGCTCGATCGCACCGTGCTCGGGGTGAATCATCTCTGGTCTGGCTCGAAGACCTGGGATCCGGAAGGGCTGCTGAGCACGGTCCCCGCCGTGGGGACCATGCTGCTGGGCACCTTTGCCGGTCGATGGATTGGGCAGACCGCCCGGCCGCTCGCTGAGCGGTTGGCGGCGCTCTTTGCGGTCGGCGCGCTGCTCATGGTGGCGGGGCTGATCTGGAATTGGGGCTTCCCCATCAACAAGAGCCTTTGGACGAGTTCGTACGTCCTCTTCACGGCCGGGATGGGCGCCGTCGCGTTGGCCACCTGTCTGTGGGTGATCGACGTGCTGCAGTGGCGTCGCTGGACCGTTCCCTTCGTTGTCTATGGCCTCAATCCGATGCTCGCCTTTCTTGGCTCCGGGTTGATGGCACGGATCACCGGCTCGCTCTGGATGGTCGACGCCGGTGATGGCACGCGGATCTCCATGCAAGCGTTTGTGTATCGTACGGTATATGCCTCGTGGCTTTCGCCGCTCAATGCGTCGTTGGCCTATGCGCTCTCCTTCGTGACGCTGTGGTTTTTCTTGCTCTGGATTGCGTGGAAGCGCGGCGTGATTCTCAAAGTCTGACGGCGGTCTCCCTCTGATGCTCCAGCCGGTGCGACGCGTGCTGATGATGATGCCGCGAGCCATCCTGACGGGCGCGCCGCTGCGGCGTGCCCTCCAGATGGCGTGCAGTGTCCTGCTCGCGGTGGCGCTGTCCGTGGCGATGCGGCCGGCCGTCTCGACCGCGCAGACGTCAAAAAAGGCGGCCAGCCGGAAAACGGCCCCCGCCACGAAGTCTGCCAAGAAGGCCAAAGGGGCGGTCAAGCCGGCGGCTGCGGTGCGTGCGCGGTCGGTGCGCACACCACTCGCCCGACGGGGGAGTGCAGCGCCCACGGCGCCGGGGCTGCGATTCACCGCGCCGCGCACGGCCGACGCGCTGACGAGTGATCTAGGCGCGCTCCTCGCCAGCCGGACGCGTGGGGGTACCTGGGGGGCAATGGTGGTCAGCCTCACGCGCGGCGATACGCTCTTTGCCAATCAAGCGGACCGGCTCTTGGTCCCCGCCTCGACGATGAAGCTCTTCACCTCGGCGGTGGCCTTCGATCGCCTGGGCCCCGAGCATCTCTTCTCGACGGATGTACTCCGTGATGGCCCGATGGAAGCTGGTGGCGTCGTCCGTGGCAATCTGGTGCTTCGGGGAGACGGTGATCCGTCGATGACGCCGCGCTTCGTGCGCGGTGGTCCGGATGCGTCCATGCAGCTCCTCGCGCAGCTCACGGCGGGGGCGGGGATCACCCGGGTGACGGGTGATCTGATCGCGGATGCGTCGGCCTTTGAGACGCGGCGTATTCCGGATGGGTGGCTCCGCCGCTACGCCGGCGCGGGATACGCGGCGCCCTTTGGCGCGCTCTCACTGAATGAGAATATTCTCGTGGTGGGCGTCTCACCCAACGGGAACGGCGGGACGGCGGTCACGCTGGAGCCGGCCATGCGCGGCATGACGATCGTCAATACGTCGCGCGTGGTGGCCGGCAGCGGGGCACGCCTCAGCATTCGGATGCTTGGGGATGATCATATCCAGGTGAGTGGCACGATAGGCGCCCGCGGGGGCACTCGGCGCTATCAGCTGGTCGTCGGCGACCCGGCGCTCTTTACGGTGGGAGCCTTCCGCGCGGCGCTCGAGACGCGTGGGATCCGCGTGGATGGCGAGATCAAGCTTGGGCGTGCGCCAACCACCTCGGTGGTCATGGCGCGGCTGCCGTCACCGCCACTCGCCCGCATCGTTTCGGCAATGAACCGCGAGAGTATCAACCATTTCGCGGAGCTGCTCTGGCGCGATGCGGCACGCGGCGCGGATCGATCGGCCATTGGCTCTGCCGACAATGCGAGTGCCACGCTTCGCGACTTCCTCGTGTCGAAAGTTGGCACCACCGCCGACGCGGTCACGGCCACCGATGGCAGTGGGTTGTCGGTGCTCGATCGCGTCACCCCGCGGGCGCTCGTGCAGCTGCTCTCGCATGCCAATACGGCGAGCTGGGGGAGCGCCTTCCACGCCTCGCTGCCGGTGGCGGGAGAAAGCGAACTGCTGCGGCACCGGATGCGGCAGACGCCGGCGCAGGGGACCCTGCACGCGAAAACCGGCACCACGAATGATGTCGTGGGGCTCTCGGGGTATGTGACTGCCGAGAATGGAGAGATTCTGGCCTTCGCCTTTTTGTATAACGGGCCGGACCGCTGGCACGCCCGCGAAACGATCGATGTGATGGGCCCCACGATGGCGGCATTCTCGCGCGAGTAGCTGCGGGAGGCACCATCGGCGGGGACTGCTGGTGCAGTCCCCGCGATCGTTCAGCGCTGGCGCGGTGGGTCGCTAGCGGAGCGAGCGACGACGGATCGCGCCGCGACGGGGCGCGGCACCACTGGCTTTGGGATCCCGTTTGGCCGCTGCCGACGGTTCAAGATCCTGCGACGTGCCGGCATTCGCGCTCGCGAATGGACTGGCCCCACTGATGGCGCTGGGTCCGGACCCTGTCACGACGAGGCCGTTGATCCCGACGGCGAACGCGCCTCCGCTCCCATCCGGGGCACTGGAGAGCGACCACAGCAGATCGGTTACGCCGGTAGTGACCCGATTCCACCCACTCCCGGTGTTGCGCAGCAGTGTGCCGCCGTCGCCGGTGGCGAAGAGATCCATGGCACTGGGACCCCAGATCGACGTCAACGCGCCGACGGTGCCCAGCGACACGCTTTGCCAGCTGCTGCCATTGCTACTGTAGCCAACCCCGGTGGTGCCGGTGGCGCCGGCCCCCACGGTCAGGAGCGACGTGCTGCCGGTCATCCAGATGCCATATAGCGTGGAGGTGGACGGGGCGCTCGTCATGGCGGTCCAGGTCGTGCCATCGTAGCGCATGACGATGCCGTTCACGCCCGACGCATAGGCTTCCGTGGCGGAGACGCCAAAGATCGCCAGCAGTGACGCGCTTCGGGGGGCTGTCGCTTGCACTGTCCACGCGGTGCCGTTGAAGCGCACGATTTCCCCGGCATCGGTGACGGCGAACACATTGGTGGCGCTTGATCCCCAGAGGGCGAAGACGCGCGCGCTGCTGGGAAAGGTCATGCTCGTCCAACTGGTGCCATTCCACCGCAGCATGGTGCCGTTGTCACCGGCGGCGAAGGCGTTGGTCGTGGACGTGCCCCAGACCGTGTAGAGGGTGGCCAGTGAGGGGGTGCTGGCACGGCTCCAGCTGCTGCCATTCCAGCGGTAAATGAACCCGTAATCGCCAACCGCCCACGCGTTCGTCGCCGAGGTCGTCCAGACATCGAGGAGATCGGGGGCGATGTTGAGCGTCTCCCACGTGGTGCCCGTCAGTCGTTGGACCGCCCCGCGCTGTCCAGCGGTCCAGAGCGCCCCGGTGGCATCGAGCATCACGCCGAAGACGCTCACCGGATACGGCGCCGTGGCACTGGTGATGGTCGTGCCGTTCAGCTGATAGACGCCGTTGCTGCCGCCGATGTAGAACCGTCCTGCATTCGCATCGGACCCCGAGACGGTGAAGAGATCATCACTGATACCGTTGCTGCTGATCAGCGTCCACACGTTGTTGGCAAAACTGGTGATCGCGCCGTATTTCCCGACGGCCACGACCGCGCCGCTCGCGGTGCCGGCGACTGCCAGCAGGTCATCGCTGATGGGGGCCGTGTAGCGGGTCCAGCTGTTGGTCGCGAAGCGGAGGGCCGTTCCGGACGCGCCGACGGCCATGATCGCCCCATTGCCGCTCCAGACGCCGTTGAGCTGCACCGTGGTCCCCGTGCTGCTCGCGCTCCAGCTGCCGCTGCTGAGGCGCAAGGCCGTGCCATTGTCACCGACGATGGTGGCGGTGGTGGCGTTCTCCACCCACACCGACCGCAGCGTGCGGGTGGTGCCTGAGGGCATCGCGCTCCAGCTCGTGCCGTCGAAGCGGACGATCACCCCGTTGGTCCCCACGGCGATCACATTGTTCGAGGCGCTTGCATGCACGGCGAGGAAGCGCGTGCTGTACGTCGCGCCACTGACGACGCGCGTCCAGCTCGTCCCATCCCATCGATAGAGATCGCCCCCGGCGGTGCCCCCATTGATGCTATTCACCGCATAGGCGAGCACGGCGGTCAGTGGGGCCACGCTCACGAGGTCATCATACAACGCCCCCGTCAACCGGGCGCCGCTCCACGTGGCGGGGAGGCGTGGGATGACCGATACGGTCACGGTGTCACGCTTGGTCGCGTCCGTCTGCAACGCCGCGGTGATCAGCGTGGAGCCAACGCCGCTGGCGGTGACGACGCCACTGGCGGACACACTCGCGATGGCGGCGTTGCTGGAGCTCCAGGTCACGGCAGTGTTCACACCGGGATCGGCGCTGACCGTGGCGGTGAGGGTGGTGGTGGTGCCGGGGTTCAGGCCGACGAGTCGTTGCGGAATGACCACCGTGATGGGGCGCGGGGCCACGGTGACCGTCGCGGTGGCGCGCTTCGTCGTATCGGCGGAGGCGAGGGCGGTGATCGTGGTGGTCCCCACCGCGACCCCGGTGACGACCCCGGTGGTGCTCACCGTCGCAACGGCGGCATTGCTCGACCGCCAGAGCACGGCGGTGCTGACGCCGGCGTCGGCGGCGACGGCGGCCGTGATCGTCTGCGTGCTATTGATGAACGTCGACGCCGTCGTGGGGGTCACGGTGATCGTCCGCACCCCGGGAATGACATTGATCGTGGCGGTCGCCCGGAGCAGCGTATCCGCCGTGAGAATGGCGGTGATCGTGGTGCTGCCCACGCTGACCGCCGTGACCAGGCCCGCAGCACTCACCGTTGCAATCGCCGTGGACGCACTGCGCCAGGTCACCGCCGTGTTCCCGCCGGGCTCCACGGTAACGACGGGCTGCAGCGTCTGGGTGGCTCCGGTGTTCAGACTGACCACGGAGGGATTGATCGCGATGCCGCGTTGGATCGTCACGGTGACGGCGGCCGTTCCGACAACCGTCGGATCCGCGACGGCCTTCGCGCGGACCGTGACGGTCCCTGCGCTGACCCCCGTGACGAGTCCACTGCTCGACACGATGGCGATGGCGGCATTGTCCGAGCTCCACGTCACTGCTGACGAGACCCCGGCGTCGGCGTCCACGGTGGCGGACAACTGCTGCGACTCCGCCGTGCGGATCGTCGTCGCGGCCGGCGTGATCTGCACGGCCCGGACCGTTGGCGGCTTGATGGGGGTCGTCCCACCGGCATCGCTCCCCCCACCGCAGGCGGCACTGCTCCCCACCATCACGCCGAGGGTGATCCACTGCGCCCTGCGTCGCTGGCGTGGTCCGGCGAGCCAGCGGACCGCCGTCGCCAGCGCTCGGTGCGCCAGAGGACGCCTCATGACGGACGTGCCTCACGCGGCGCGGTCATCGCCGCCGGGTTGAGCAGATCATCCAGCTGCGCGCGCGTAAGCAATCCACGCTCCAGTACGAGGTCAAAGACGCCGCGCCCACTCTCCAACGCGGTGCGGGCGATGTCGGTGGCGGTTTCATAGCCCACGACCGGCACCAAGGCGGTCACAATCCCGATCGAATGCTCCACGAAGTAGCGCATGCGTTCCGCGTTCGCGGTAATCCCCACGACACACTTCTCCCGCAGCACGGCACAGGCGGCCCGGAGCATGTCAATGCTGCGCAACAACCGGTAGGCAATCACCGGCTCAAAGGCGTTCAGCTGCAACTGACCCGCTTCGGCGGCCATGGTGACGGTGACGTCGCCACCAATCACATCGAAGCAGACCTGATTCACGACTTCGGGGATGACGGGATTGACCTTCCCGGGCATGATCGACGAACCGGGCTGCATCGCCGGCAAATTGATTTCGCCAAAGCCGGCTCGCGGCCCTGACGACAACAGGCGCAGATCATTGCAGATCTTCGACAGCTTGGTGGAGGTCCGCTTCAGCACGCCCGACAGCTGTACAAAGGCGCCGGTATCACTGGTCGCTTCCACGAGATCCGGGGCCGTGATCACCGGGACGCCGGCGATCTGCGCCAAGGCGTGCGCCGCCCGCTCCGCATAGCCTGGGGGCGCCGTGATACCGGTGCCGATGGCTGTGGCGCCGAGATTGATCTCCCGGATGAGGGACTGCGCTTCCGTGAGGCGATCGACATCCTCGCGCAGGGTATGGGCGAAGGCGCGGAACTCCTGTCCGAGCGTCATGGGGACGGCATCCTGCATCTGGGTCCGTCCCATTTTGAGCATCGACGCAAACTCACGGCCTTTCGCATCAAAGGCATCGGCGAGCCAGCCGAGCTCCGACTGAAAGCCCCCGAGACTCCGGTGCAGCGCAATACGGACCGCCGTTGGATAGACGTCGTTCGTAGACTGACTCAGGTTGACGTGACTATTGGGTGAAATCACGTCGTACTGCCCGCGCTCGGCGTTCACCAACTCCAGGGCACGATTCGCGATGACTTCGTTCGCGTTCATGTTGGTGGAGGTGCCGGCGCCCCCTTGGATCATGTCCACGAGGAAGTGCTCGTGATGGCGACCGGCGCGGATTTCCCGCGCGGCGCGCAGGATGGCGTCGCCGGTATTCGCGTCGAGAAGTCCGAGCTCAAGATTCGCTTGCGTGGCTGCTTCTTTCACGGCGGCCATCGCTTCGATGAGCACGGGGAACTCGCGGAGCGGAATCCCCGTGATGGGAAAATTCTCGAGGGCGCGGAGCGTCTGCACGCCGTACAGCGCTTCGAAGGGGACCTCGCGTTCGCCGAGGAGGTCATGCTCGGTCCGGGTGCGATGGCCGCCGAAGCCCAACGTGCGGCCCCGGCCAACGAGGGTGGCATCGGCGCGGCGCAGGCGAGCCGAGATGGCGCGTGCCGCGCGCGCGACGAGTGCGGCGTAGAGCTGTGGCGCTTCGCGGGTGATGTCGTCGAGCTGCGTGCGGGTGAGCAGCACGGCGGTGCCGGGCATGATCACGCGCGCGGTGGTGCCGTGCGGGGCGTCATCGAGCAGCAGCCCTTCACCGCAGGCTTCACCAGCCCCGAGGGTGACGAGGCGCGTGGTGCGGCCGTCGGCGGCCTTTTCGATGGCGACCGCGCCGCTCAGGATGATCGCGAACTGTTGGCGCGGTTCCCCTTCGTTGAAGATCGTGGCATCGACGACGAGCGGATGCGGCGTGACATGACGGGCGAGCTTCCAGAGATGCGCATCGGTGAAGCCATCGAGAAACGTGGTCGCGCGGAGCCAGTCGGCGAGTTCGGCCGGAGTCGTCATGGGGGCAGCAGAGGGGAAGGCCGGGGGTGCTGAGACCGGAACCGGCGGATGAATGATTCTGGGGGCTGACCGCCTGTCTCGCCACCGGGCTGTTCCGGTGGTATCGTCGCTGGAGCCGTTCCCCGCATCCTTGTCCATACCCCGGAGTCGCCTGTGCCCCTCTCCCGTCGCGAGTTCTTGGAGCGTTCCGCTGCCCTCTCGGCGGCGGGCTTTCTCCCCCGCCTGCCCCTCCCGGAGGAGTTTGCGGCGGCTCCGGCCCCAACGGCGCCCGTCCTGGGGCGTCCGACGGTCGTGTCGTCGGCGAATGGGATTCGCGGCGTGAAAGTGGCATATGACAAGCTCATCACGGGGGCCGACCCGCTCGATGCGATCATCGCCGGCGTCAACATCCAGGAGCTGGA
>JBEIUK010000164.1:0-6563 GCA_040374415.1 Gemmatimonadaceae bacterium
GCAGATACCGCAACAACGCACCGGCTGCGCCAATCGCGGCGGCATCACCGTCACCCAGGCCAAAGCCATCGAGCCCGCGCACCGCAAACTGCCGCGTCAAATCGTCGGCAGCCATCTGCGCATCAAACTCCCACGGCTCCCGCTCCGTCACCAGAGCCCGTTCCGCATGCTGCCGCAGCGTCGCCATGGCCGCATCGGCCCCACGCACCACCAACAGCTCGCGCGGTGCCAGGCGCGCCAACAGCGCCGGCGCATCGGCCAGTGACGCGAGCGCGAGACGGAGCTCACCGGTGGAAAGATCCGCCGCCGCGATCCCGATCTGTGCCGCATCGCCCTCACGCGACGCCTCGCGCCCCGTGCACAGCGCGCAAACATAGTTCGCCCGCGATCCCTCAAGCAGATCGTCCGCGAAGACCGCGCCCGGGGTGATCGTTTCAATCACCTCACGCTTGACGAGCCCCTTGGCAAGCTTCGGATCCTCAACCTGCTCACATACCGCGACGCGATACCCTTGCCCCACCAACCGACGCAGATAGTCGGCCGCCGCCTTCACCGGGATCCCGGCCAGCGGCACTTCCGCCGCGCCCCCGTTGTTGCGCGCCGTGAGCGTGAGCCCCAGCACGCGCGACGCGAGCTCCGCGTCGTCGTAGAACATTTCGTAAAAGTCGCCCATCCGGAAAAACAGAATCGCGTTCGTATGCCGCGCCTTGATCTCCCGGTACTGCTGCATGAGCGGTGTAGCCGCCCCGCTCACTTCGGCCACTCCACAATGAAGCCACCCTGCCCCTGCTTCTTCAGCCGGGCCTTCGCCTCGGCCGCATCATCCCGCGTCGCATACCGGCCATAGAAGACACGATACGGCGCCTTCGTACCGATCACCTTCGCCACCTGTCCGCGCGCGGTGAACTTCGCCACCACCCGCTCCGCCTCTTTCTTCGACTCAAAGGCCGCGAGCTGCAACGCATACCGCCCAGACGACGCGCCCTTCTCGGCCTTCTCAGCCTTCTCGCTCTTCTCCGCCTTCTCAGCGGTCCCCTTTGGCGTCGCCTTCTCGGACACCGGCTTCTCGGTCAGCGCGGCACCAGCCTTCGTCCCCTCGGTGGCCGCCGTTGTGGTCGTTGCGGTCGCCGCCGAGGAATCCGCCGGCGCCGCAGACTTGCACCGCAGCTCCAGGCTCCGCTTCTGCAACGCCCACTCCCCATCAAGCGCACCGAGCGTCTGCACCGCTGCACAGCCGGCTGGGAGATTGCGCTCTTCGAAGTAGCTGCGCGCGATCCCGAGCGACGCCACCTGCCGCGATGCGGATTCCGGGAAATCCGAGAGCAACCGCTGATACTCCTCGCGCGCCGCCGCCGGACGGCCACGCACCAGGTCCATATCGGCCAATCGCAGCAGCGCCTCCGGCACCCGCGGCGACAACGGAATATCAATCACCAGCCGTCGCCAGTCGCGTTCCCCATCCGCCGCCCGCTCCGCGAGCACCGCGCGCCAATGCAGCGCTTCCGCCGCATCGAGCGAGAGTGGATCGGCATTCGTGACCAGCGAGTCGAGCAGCACACGTGCGCCCGTCGCATCCCCCGACTCCATCAACCCCTGCGCGCGCCCAATCGCCGCCGCCACCGAGCGCGACACCGACAACGGCGCCGCGTCTGGCTTCGTGCTCTGCGCCACAAGCGCTCGCGCACCACACAGCGATAGCATCGCCACGAGCCACGCGCGCCTCATGCCGCGCGCCCCGCACGGCGCCGCAGCGCGCACAAACTCAACACCAACGTCATCACCGTCTGCTCCTCGTTCGACACGGTCGTGTCCTTGAGCGCCATATCCGCTTCCAACAGCAGCGCCAACGCGCGCGCACAGGCCGCCGCACTCCACTGCTCGGTCACCAGCGCCCACGCTTTCGTCGCTTCCCCCCAGGGCCGTCCCGGAAAACCGCCACACTGCTTGAGGAAGGTGAAGTACTCGTTGTTCATCCCCGACGCCGGCACCCCCGCATCCCGACGCGCCCGCCCATACGCCAGCGCGAACTGCTGCGTGCTCAGCATCATCACGATCTGCACCCCCGACATCTTCGGCTGGTTGAGCACATGCCCCACCAGCGCCACCGCCGCCTTCGCATCCTGACGCGCCACCGCATCGAGCAAATCGGTCACCGTCTCGCCGCGACGCACCCCGACCACCGCACTCACACTCTCGACGGTGATGCGCGCTGGCGCCGAGGCGCCCACGGCGCCCAACCCCTCCGTCGACGGCACAATGCTCAAGGCATGGCTCGCACACTTGTCGAGCTCCGCCGCGAGCTGCTGCAGATCCTGACCAACCACCTGCTGCAGCAGCACCGTCGCCTCTTCATCAATCGCCATCGACAGCACCGTCCCCGCATGATGCGCAATCCATCGGCGCACCCGTTCCGGGGAGAGCAGCGCGAAATCGAGCGGTGTCGTCGCGCGCACCAGCGCGGCATCCGGCGTCGTCCCGGCCGGCGAGACCAGCAGCAACAGCGTGTCCGATGCGGGGCGCTCGAGATACCGGTCGAGGACCTTCCGCTCCTCTTTTTTCAGCTGTGTCACATCGCGCAGCACGACGGCGCGGCGGTCGGCCATCATGGGCGGGGTCGCCAGCAAACTGCCCAGCGCTTCGGCGCTCAGATCACCAGCCTGCCGCAGCTCACTGTTGAAATCGCGCGTCGACGGATCGATCGCCGCGGCCAGAAGATCACGCTGCGCGGCCTCTTTCAGATACTCGTCGTCGCCAAACAGGTAGTAGACGGGCGCGAACTGCAGCGACTGAATCGCCGCCTGCACCACGCGGAGGGGATCAGCCTCCCGGGAGGGAGTCGCAGGTCGGGGAGCGCGCGGCGGCATCCCCGAAAGATATGCCCGTCAGCTCAGCTCAGTGGGGCTCCACGAGCATCGAATGCTCCACGGTGCGCACGTCGCTCGCGGGCCACCCCGGATCAACCGGTGCCAGCTGCGCCGGACGTACCCACGGGATCGTGGCCGGATCATACGGCGGTGCCGCAGCCATCGCCGGCGCCACTGACGCGGCGTTCACCCCCCCGCCGTTCACGCCACCCCCAACGACCACCCCACGCCAGACCACCGCCCCCACCGCCACGCCCACCACCAACACCGCGACGGCGCGAACCGCGACCGCGCGAACGGCGACCGCGCGAACGGCGACCCCCCGACCCGGCCACCCGGCAAACCCCGGTCGCACCGCCTCCTCCGGTTCGAAATCCTCACGGCGCAGCGGGACAATAGTCAGCAGCGGGAACCCCTCCGCCCCGGGCCCAACCCCCATCCCCCGCAAATCGGTGGTCGTCACTCGGCGTTCGGCGCGACAGGCGGCCAGCCGCTCCCCCAATCGCTGCTGAAAACCCGCCGACGGCGTCATGGGCGCGTCGATCTGGCGCAGGTTCCGCACCAGGAGCATCGACCGACGAATGCGGGTGTCGTGCGCCGCGCAGGCGTCACAGACAAGGAGATGGCACTGCATCTGGGCCATGTCGTCACCCGAGAGCGTGTCATCGAGGTAGGCGAGATGCAGGTCGCGAAAACGGCGGCAGTCCATTGAAGCCATCAACCGCGGCGGGTCAGGGTGAGTCCGGACACGCCATCAGGCGTGCACCCGACGGTACCCGGGGGGAATGGCGTGGTTCCACCCTCCGCCATCCCCCCCGAGTTTCCCCGCCGAGGCCCCCCCTCGGTCCCACCCCACATGGTCCTGCTTAGCGGATCGCCGGCTCGATAATCTCCGCGAACGCCGACCGCGCCCGGTTCAACCGGGACTTCACCGTCCCGAGGTTCACCCCGGTGATCTCGGCGATCTCCTCGTACGACTTCCCCTCGAGCTCCCGCAGTACGAACACCTCGCGATGATGGACCGGCAGCTTCGCCACCGAGTCCTCGACCGCTTCCCGCAGATGCCGCTTCCGGTACATGTCGTCCGGACGGCTCTGCGTATCCTCGAACTGCAACGGACGCTCCTCGTCCTCGAACTTCGCCTTGATCGTCTGGAAGAGCACCAGCGGATTCCGTGACCGGTTCCGGAGCTCGTTCTTGGCCAGATTCGACGCGATCGTATAGATCCAGGTCGAGAACTTCTTCGTCCGGTCAAAGCGCGAGAGATGGCGGTAGACGCGGATAAACACCTCCTGCACCAGATCCTCCGCGCGATCCCGGTCCCCGATGGTCCGGTACACGAAGTTCAGCAGGCGGCTCTGATAGCGCTCCACCAGCTCGTCGAACGCCCGCTCCTCACCCGTGAGGAAGACCGACACCACCTCCACATCGTCGAGCCCACGCAGGCGCTCACGAACCGGGACCGGTTGACGGACCGACAACAGCGAACGGGCAGCTTCGACCATGGGGCAAGTCCTCCGACGGTGACGTGAACCCACGGCTCACGGCGGGCGCATCGTCCGGATTGACTGACCACTCCCCGGCACCGCGCCACGCACCGCCCTGTAGTGCATAGGCCGTGCCGCACGGGAACATTTTGGAACCTCCCCGGTCCCTTCTGTTCTAAGTCATTAAATAACAATAACTTACAGCGTACTCAGCGGTGTCACGGTTGAGTCCGGCGCCCCCACGGACTCCCCGCCATCGTCCACTTTTCCGGACAGCCAATCAGGACAAATCCCGTCGGCAACCGTCCTCAGCCGATGCGAAATCCCGCCGCAAAGAGCAACGCCAGCGCCGTTTTGGCATCTTGGATCTCCCCTTGCTCAATCATCCCGAGCGCGCGGGAAAGCCGAGTCGGGACCAGTTCCATGAACTCGTCGGCCTCGCGGGCGGACTCGCCGGCGGTCAGCCCGCGGGCCAGGAACAGATGGATCTTCTCGTCGGTGAAGCCGGGGGTCGTGTACATCGTGAAGAGGTGATCGACCTGCGCGGCGCGGTAGCCGGTCTCTTCCGCCAGCTCCCGGTGCGCGCACGCCTGCGGCGTCTCCCCGGCATCGAGCCGACCTGCCGGGATTTCATACAGAAACCCCTCCGCCGCGTATCGGTACTGCCGGATCAGCAGGACCAGCGGATCCTCAGCGTCCTCATCCAGCAGCGGGACGATCGCACTCGCCCCCGGATGCCGGACCATCTCCAGCGAGCCCACCGACCCGTCCGGAAAGCGGACCTGATCGAGATCCACCGAAATCACGCGTCCGGCATAGACCTGCTCGCCAGAGACCTTCCCGGTGGTCACGACGCCTTGCCCCGCTTCGTGTCCTTCGTGCCCTTCTTTTTCTTCTGGTCCTTCGCGTCCTTCTTCGCCGCCTTCTTCCCCTTCTTCTTCGGCTTCGCCGGCTTCGGCACGTCGTTCCCTGCCAGCCACTCGCGCACCGTCTTCTTCAGATACCCCGGCACCATGAGGATCGTGCCACGGCACTTCGCCGTGCCGCAGCGGCAGGCGTAGTAGCGCACATCCTCCGGCTCGTACTCATCCTGGAAGTCGTACCGGTAGTCGTAGGTGATCTCCGTCTCCGGCTCGATCGGCTTGATCGCCTTGATCCAGATGCGTCCGTGCTCGATCTCCGTCTCACAGTTGGGATCGCACGAATGGTTGAGATACTTGGCGTCGTTCCCACCGTACCGCGCATCAATGACAATGTCCTCATCAAGCACGAACAGGAACGTGTGATGCCGCCCCGTGTGCTCATTCTCCCGCCGGTCCGCCTCGGCGTGCAGAATGGGCTCACCTCGATACTCATCGATCACATCGCCCTTTCGGATAGGGCGGATCGCAAAGCCGCCACGTCCCTGAATGCGGGAGCGGCGGACTTCGTACGGAGGACCAAGCAGCACAGCGTCACGACGGGCACGCGAAGACGTCGCAGGCACAGAATACGGGGTAAAGGAGACAATGACCTGCCGGCCACCTGACGCGGCCAGCGGGGACAAACTCAGGCGGGCTGAGCGACCGCCTCGAGATCGGAAGGATCGTACACCGTCACGGGGCCCACGCCAAGCGCTTCGACCGATTCGCGGATCGCGACCGCGTCGCCGCACACCACCACCTGGAGCCGGCTCGGATCGAGATGGGTGCGCGCCACCCGCAATACGTCGTCGACGGTAACCGCCGCCACCCGCTCGCGGTACATGTCGAAATAGTTGGTGGGCAACCGGAAGATCTCGACATTGGCGAGTCCACCGGCCACCTCCGCCGTCGACTCAAAGCGAATCGGGAAGACGCCAATCAAATAGCTGACGGCGAGCGACAGTTCCGCCTCCGTCACCGGCGCCTCGCGAATCCGCGTCACCTCGGCGAGAATCTCGCGGATCGCATCGGCAGTCACCGCCGTTTCCACCGCCGTCGACATCTCGAAGGGGCTCGCTGCCCGCCGCCAATCGAACGCCGAGTGCGCGCCATAGGTGTAGGCATGCTCTTCGCGGAGATTGAGATTGAGCCGCGAGGAGAACAGCCCACCCAGAATGGCGTTCATCACGACCAGCGGGAAATAGTCCGCATGCTGCCGTGGGACCGCCACATGCCCCACGCGAATCTCCGACTGCGGCGCATCGGCCTTGTGCACAAGATGCACGCGCGCCTCCGCATACCGCGGCGCA
>JBEIUK010000035.1:0-17194 GCA_040374415.1 Gemmatimonadaceae bacterium
CCCGGTGGTCTCCGCCGCCGAGATCTGCCCATTGAGCTCCGCGATCGCCGCGGTCTGCTGGTTGATCTCGTTCAGCGCCCCCTGCACTTGCTGCAGCGCGGTGTTCCGCACCTGCGTCAAGCGGTCATCATAGGAATTCAGCAGCTGCGCGAGCGAACGGCCGCGCTGCTGCACGATGACCTTGTTCGCCCCGCTCTGTGGCGACGTCGCGAGATCGGACCACGAACCCCAGAACTGATCGAGGGCATTGGCCATCCCCTGATCACTGGGTTCGCCAAAGATCGCCTGCAACTGCCCCAACAGGGAATTGCGGGCATCGGCCTCGCCCGTCTGTCCGGCCGTGGTCCGATACGCATCATCGAGCAGCTGATCGCGCACGCGCGAGATCGTCTGGACACTGACGCCGGTCCCGACAAACCCGTTCCCCGTCTGCAGCGATGCCGTGCTGGCGATCACCGCTTCCTGGCGGGAATACCCCGGCGTCTGGCCGTTCGCGATGTTTTGGGAGATGGTCTGCAGCGCCGCCTGCTGCGTGAGCAGCGCGCTGTTGGCCACACTGATGAGGGAAGACATCGTCAGGCCCTTCGATTCACCATGAGCCCACGCGGCGCACCCGGATTGGGCGGTACCGTGCCATTCCCACTATCCATCGCGTACGTCGGGCGCTGCGTCGGCGCACCCGTGAGCGTCCGCACCTGCGCATCCGTGGCCTGCATGGCATCCCGCAACAGCTTGCGATTGATCCCCACTTCGCGCGTCAGTTGGTCCGCCGCTTCCTGCAGCCGCTGGCGCGCTTCGCGCAGCCGGCCATCGATCTGGTCGCCGAGCTGCTCCTCGAGCTCCTTGAGGGAGCAATCCTCGCTCCGCCCCAGCAACACGTTGAGTTGACGACGGCGCTGCCGGGCCTGCCCGAGCGTCGCCAGAATGCGATGCGTGGCAAAGGTGCTGTCATCGACGCCCTGGATATCATCCGCGCCCACGGCGGTCCGCTGCCGACGCATCTGCGCAATCAGGTCGTCCAGCAGGCGACGCTCACTCACCAGCGCATCATGCAGCGCATTGAGGAGCGCCGGGCTGGGCGGCCCGTACTGCGACATCGCATCGGAACGGGGCGTATGGGGCGTCATGGATGGGCCACAGGGTCAGAGGACGACGCAGAGGGTGCCGACAGTTCCGCCTGGGCCGCACGACGCAGCTGTCGGGTGAGCGCATCGGTCAGCCCCCCCTTCCAGTGCTTCGGCATCTCGTTGGCGATCTGCTCGTCGAGCATCCCGGTAAAGATATCCTCACCGGGGCCTCCCGTGACAAATCCTTCCTGCTGAGACGATTCACTGCGCCTCGCCTTGAAGAGCTGCTGGACGAACACCCCCTGCAGCCCCTGCGCCGCCTTGGTCAGCTTCGCTTCCTTGGCTGCAATGGCCGGCGACGGGGCGTTTGCGCGCCCCGGTGGCGTCACCCCGCCCATCCCCGGGCTCCCCCCCACCGACCGGATCATCTGACAATCACCTCAGCGGAGAGGGCGCCAACTTCCCGGAGCGCCGCAAAGATCGCCGCAATCTCCGACGCCGGCGTCCGCACGGCATGCAGCGCCGCCGCCACCCGCTGGACCGAAATATTCGCCGGAAGCCGGACACTCCCCGGAATCGCCGAGGTGTCGGCCGCGACATCGGCGCCGAGCGCCAGCGTCACCGCCCCGTGACTCACCGTGGCGGCGCCCACCATCATGTCGCCACCGGCCACCACCGTCCCGTCCTTGCCATCAATCACCAGGCGGGCCCGCAGCTCCGGCTTGATCGACAGCTCCCGAATCTTGGCGTAGGCCGTCGCCTTGACGACCGTGTCGGCCAGCGTCACCTGCACCGATCCCTCGTCTTCGACTTCCGCCGTCTTGGGCCCAAACGCGCCGTTAATCGCCGAGGCAATCCGGGTGGCCGTCCCCAAATCCGGTTCGCGGAGCAGCAACCGGGAGGTGGCCGCAATCGTGGGGCGCGGCAGATCCGCTTCCAGGATGCCACCGGCAGGAATGCGCGCGGAGGTTTCGATCGTGGAGGCGTAGCGCGTCGTGGCGCCGCCTTCGCTGATCAACAGGGAGCCCTGCGCCGTCGCCAGCGGGGGACCATTCGGGTCGGCCACCAGCGGGGTCATATACAACACGCCGCCCTTGAGCGAGCGCGCATCCCCCATGGACGAGACATGCACTTCAAAACGGCCGCTCGCTCGCAGATACGGAGAGACTTCGGCCGTCACGAGCACCGCCGCCACGTTCCGGAGCCGCATGAGGTCCGCCGGCACTTCCACATTGAAGCGCCGCAGCAGATTGATCACGCTCTGCACCGTCTGGCCAGCCGTCTGACCGCCAACCGCCCGGTCGCCGCTGCCGTCGAGTCCCACCACCAAGCCATAGCCAACCAGCCGCACCGGCAAGGCGCCTTCCGGCGAGGTGAGTTCACGGATCTTGACATCATTTTGCGCGAGCGCCCAGGAGGGCGCGAGCGCGAGGGCCAGCGCGGCAAGCGCCAGCAGCAGCAGGGCGCGCATCTCGCGCCACAGGGTCACCACGCGGGTCACGGTTTGGGTCCGCATCATGGCCAGATGATCCCCAGCGCCTTGCTCAGCAAGCCCTGCTTCGGCTTGCCCAGCGCGCCCGGCGACGAATAGAGCAGCTGGGCATCGGCCACGCGGTTGGATTCCACCATGTTGGCCGACGAAATGTCCTGCGGGCGGATCCACCCCGTGAAGACGATGTCTTGGGCGGCTTTATCCACGTTGATGCTCTTGGTCCCCTTCACCTGCAGCAGTCCATTCGGGCCCACCGCCACGACGCGGACGCTCATCTCATTCTGAAAGCGGTTCTCCCGGCGCGCCGTGCCGCGTTCCTGCTGATTGGCGCTGTTCTTGGCGGTCAGTCCCGCGCCCTTGGAGAGCGCCTGCGGCAACGTCACATCCGCCGAGAGATCCCGCGTGCGCGAGTCCGTGGCGAGATTCTCTTTCACCGCCGTGGAGATGGTGTAGTCATCGACCAGCACGGTGACGATGTCCCCGACCACAAAGCCGCGGCGATCCGCCGTCCAGGATTCGCGGATCCGCGTCGGGGCCGTCGTGGCCGGCGCAGGAGTGGCGGCAGTGGCCGCGGCCGTGGCGGCGGCCGGTGCACCGGCCCGGGCGGGCGTCTGCGCGCCCACCGTGCCCGCGCTCAGGACGACCAACAGCGCGGCGACCGCGGAATGGCGCGTCGAACGCACGGGCGCCACGGGGGGACGAAGAATCGTGATGATACGAGCCATGGGCGTGAGCCTCAGCGAAGTCGGACAGTGTTTGGCGCGACGGCGATGCCGTCGAGCCGACGCGTCGCATCGATCCGCACCCCAACCGGGGCGCCGAGCGGCGCAGAGTTCGTGGCCACGCCGGCGAGCTGCAGCCGGACCGGGCCATCCTGATACACGACGGAGACGGCGCGACCGGCCATCACCACCGGGGGGGCGCCCACCGCCGGCGTCCGCAATACTTCGCCGGCCGCGATCGGGCGATTGACCATCCATCCGATCTGCGCACGGGTGGTATCGGGGGCGACGGTCGTCCAACGCCAGATCATCGTCGTATCCACTACGGCAATGTCGCTGGCCTGCAACGTGTCGCCGCGCTGCAGCGCTCGCGTGGCCACCGACAGCCGCACGCGCACCACGCCGCGCGGCAACGGCGAGGCCGTGGCCGTGGCAGTGGCCGTGGCCGTGGCCGCTTGCGCGCCCACCGGGGCCGCAGCAGCCGCGAGGAGCACGAGAGCGGCGAGGAGACCGACGACGCGGGACATTACCGCACCAAGCCGTTGGCCTGCTGGCTCATCTCGTCGGCCGTCTTGATGGCCTTGGAGCTGATTTCATAGGCACGCTGCGCCGCGATCATCTCGACCATCTCCTGCACGATCTCGACGTTGCTCCCTTCCAGGCTCCCCTGCTGCAGGCGCCCCATGCCATTGTCGGCGGGGAAGCCCACGACCGGCTGGCCGGAGGAGGCCGTCGCAGCGAAGAGGTTCTGCCCCAACGCCAGCAGCCCCGAAGGATTCGCAAAACGCGCGAGCTCAATGCGACCAACTTCCGTCGGGATGATATCCTTGCCCCGCCGGACCGTCACAATGCCCGTCTGCGAGATCGTCAGCTCGGAAGCATCCGAGGGAATGCGCACCGCCGGCTGCAACGTCTGGCCAGCGCTCGTCACCAACAACCCCTGATCAGAGATCTGGAAGCTGCCGTCGCGCGAGTAGCTCGTCTCGCCATTCGGCATCTGGATCTGGAAGAACCCTTCCCCTTCCACGGCGATGTCGAGGTTGCGCCCCGTCTGTTCAATCGGCCCCTGCTCGTGCATCCGCTGCACCCCGGCCAGCCGCGTGCCGCGACCGACCTGAATGGCGGGAGCGCTCTGCGCGTCGGGATCACCCAGGATCTGCTGCCCCTGAATGGTTTGATAGAGCAGATCTTCAAAGTGCGCGCGGCTCCGCTTGAAGCCGGGCGTATTGACGTTGGCCAGATTGTTGGAAATGACTTCGGTGCGCGTCTGCTGTGCCATCATGCCGGTGGCGGCGGAGCGAAGGGCCGGATCCATGCGTCAGTACCTGTTAAACGGGCTTGGCGATTTCGGTGGTCGCGATCCCGCGCACCGAATCAAGAGTGGACAGCGTCTTCTGGGCGGCGCCGAAGCGATGCAGCACATCGAGCATCGCGGTCATCGCCATCATCGGGTTGACGTTGGATTCCTCCACGAACCCCTGCTTCACGCGGCGGGCCTCCACCGGGATCTCGCGGCGCGACGCATCGGGGACGAACTGCGTCCCCCCCTCATGCGCCAGCTGCGTCCCAGGGTCCACCGTTTCCATGCGGAGCATCGCCACCGGCCGGCTGTTCACCTTCACCTGACCGGTGATCTCCACCTCGACGGTGCCGGGGGGGAGCACAATCGGCCCCTCCTGTCCCAGCACCGGATTATTGTGGTCGTCCACCAACCGCCGGTCGGCATCCAGATGGAAGCTGCCGTTGCGGGTAAACCGCTCCCCCGTTGGCGTCTGGGTCACGAAGAACCCGTCCCCCTCGATCCCGAGATCGAGCGAGTTGTTCGTCTCGCTCAGCGTCCCTGGGGTCAGATCCAGCGCGGTGTCGGTCGCCGCGAGCGCGTTCCCCATCATCCGGGAAAAGGCGGTCTCGGCCTTGAAGCCGCGCGTGGTGGTGTTCGCCAGATTGTTCGCCAGCACGGCCTGTCGACGCTCCAGCATCTGGAGCGCGGCGGCAGCACTGGTCATACCGTTTGGACGGACGGGATCAGGCATCGGACAGGGGGAAATGGGTGTACGAACTCCCCTGCCGGAAATGCAATGGTCGGGCCACACGGGCCCGACCATTGTGGAAAACTGCTAAATTGTTGTCCTACCGTACTTTAGATCATACCCATGGGCGTCACACCGGCTCCGGCGCGCCCTGCTGGGACCGCGCCATCCGGCGGAAAATCATGCCGCCGGCGGTTGGAGTTGCCGGTCATCGGCCGTGATCGACAGCATCAGTTGGACGGCATCGATCGACAGTCCGGTCTGCTTCGCGATGTCCGGGGTCGACGACCCTGCCGCCGCCAAGGTCGAAATCGCCTTGACCCGACGGTTCCCCTGCTTGCTGGCCGACCGACTCGCCGTCCGGCTGGGGGTCGTCCCGGTCGCCTTCACGAGCTTGGGCGCCGGATAGGCGGCGGCGCGGGCCGTCACCCCCAGAGTCACCCCCATCGTCCCGCCCCCGACGGCACGGGTCGGGGCCGCCATCAACTCGGCGTCCCGACGGCGCAACACGACCAGCGTCGCCGCGGCGCCGGCCGCCACGACCAGCAGCATCCCCGGCACCACCAGCGCACGCGCCGGCCGCCCCGCCGACAGCACCATCACCAGCCCCCGGCTACCGCGGGCCAGCCCGGCACCCGCCGCCGACAGCAGATCCGACAGATCAATCACCGACGCAGCACGGGCGGTGGCCGCCGAGGCTGGGGCTTTTGCCGGGGCCACGGCGACCGTCTGGCGAGCGTCACCACTGACCAATGGCGCAATGAGGTACGCCCCAACCCCCATACCACCAACCGTCACCGTCACCGCCAAGGCCACCACACGGACGGCGCGCCAGAGCGTCGAGGCCGTCGTCGCCAGTCGGCGCGACAGCGTCTCCGTCCCCAGGTGGCCCATCAGGGTGGTCATCGGCGTCGTCTCCATCAACAGATCCGGGCTCATGCGATCACCTGACGCAACGGCTTGAGATCATCCCGCAACTTGCCGAGCGCCTTGGTGCGGATCTGCGAGACGCGGGATTCAGTGAGTTCGAGGACCTTCGCAATTTCGTGCAACTTGAGCTCTTCGAAGTAGTACAGCGACAGCACCACCCGTTCCTGCTCTTTGAGCCGGAGGATGGCATCCTTGAGATGGGCGACTTCCTGGACATGCGTCATCCGGTCCTCGACCCCCTGCTCATCGTGCGTGCGCAACGTGTCGGCGGGGGCGGGGGACTTGGTCTCCCCATCGCCTGGCGTCCGATCGAGCGGCATGTGATGCACCCCTTCGATATCGGCCTGCCAGGTCCAGAGCGTCTTCACATCCACCCCCATCTGCTCGGCCAACTGCCGATCATCGGGGAGGCGGCCATGCTCACGCGCCCACGCTTCACGCGCCGCGTTGATCTCACGCGTCTTGCGACGCACCGAGCGCGGGACATGATCCTGCTTCCGCAGTTCGTCGAGAATGGCGCCACGGATGCGCGGGGCCGCGAAGGTGCTGAAGGCTAGCCCGCGCGTGGCGTCGAAGCCCTCCAGCGCGGCCATGAGCCCCATCGTGCCGGCGCTGACCAGTTCGTCCATGTCCGTACGCGCCGACAGCGTCTTGGAGATCTGTCGGGCGACATGGTGCACCAGACCGAGATGTTCCTGCAGCAGCAGGTCTCGGGCCCGGTCACTGCCCGCATGATACGCTTCCCACAGCGCGCGGCCGGGGGCCGCAGCAGCAGGTGACTCAAAGGACGTCACGATCGGATTCCAGGTCGGGAGGAGGTCGCCGCGGCGATGGCGCGCAGGACAATGTCGTGGGCAGCCAACGCCGCCGGAGAACCAGCAGCGGCGGTATGGAACGGTACGCCCGTCCGCAACGCGGTATCGAGCGCGGCATCGGGAGGAATCGCGCCGGCGAACCGGAGCGGCATCCCGAGGAACTGACGCGTGCCGTTGTCGATGGTATCAAAACAACGCATCGCCGGGCCGGCATCGTGCCGATTGACGAGGATGTCCATCGGCATCCCCTCACATCGGGCTTGTACGGCTTTACAGAGGGCGTATGTCGAGGCCACCCCAATGGGATCGGCATCAGCGGTCACCGCCACCAGCCGTTCGTCGGCATGCGGCGTAATGGCGGCCATCACCGACTCAAAGCGGGCACCGGCATCCACCACCACCAGGTCCATGTCGGCCCCCAAGGTGCTGACCCGCCGCATGCATGCTTTCCGCTCGGCGGCGGTCAGTGCGGTCCCATCGGGCGACAGCCGACGGGGCGCGCCACCCGCCACCAGCGTGAGCGTGGTGCTGATCGGCGTCGCGATCTCCTCCGGAGCCAGTCGACCCCCGCGCAGATCCTGCCAGGTCGCCGTCGTCGGCGCCTGCAGCAGCATCGCGAGCGGGCCCACATGCTCGTCGGCATCCACGAGCAGCACGCGGTAGCCATCCCCGGCGGCGGACATGGCCAACAAGGCCGCCAGCAGGGAGGTACCGCTGCCACCGCGCCCACTGGCGCAGATCAGCGTAGGGACGCCCGCATCGCCGCGCCGACGATCACCGGAGAGCATCCGGTACCGTAGCGCGTCGACCTGCGATGGGCCAGCCATCGGACGGGCGAGCAGGGTGGCGTTCACGCGGGGAGCCAGTCCGGTTCCGCGTCCGCCGCCAGGCCAAAGGCCCGCAGCAACCGGGGCACGCCCGGCTTGAGATCGGCGGGCACATCCTGGCCGTCGGCGATCCACCGCGCCGGGAGTTCCAGCGACAACGCCAGATCCGCCACGCCGGACGCCCGCGGGACTTCATCCATCTTCGAGAGCAACAAATGCGTGGCGCCACGATGCGTCCGCGTCGCGCGATAGCCGCGCGCCACATCGACCGCGAGATCCGGGCGCAGCGACGCCGGCAGCACCAGATGCACTTCGTCCGGGGCCAGCGTGTCGAGCAACGACCGCCACCGTTCGGTGAGCTCCGACGACGCGGGGCTGCGCCCCGGCGTGTCGATGATCACGACATCGCAGGCCGAGAGCCGCTGCATCGCCGCCGGCACTTCGCGCGCATCATACACCACTTCAAAGGGCAGCTCCGCCAGCTCGGCGTAGGTCGACAGCTGCTCCATCCCACCGACGCGGTACGTGTCGATGGTGATGAGGCCGACCCGGTTCGTGCCGAAGGCGCGAGGCCGGACGGCCAGCTTCGCCGCCGTGGTCGTCTTGCCGGCACCCGTCGGCCCCACCAGCGCGATGCTGTACGGCCGACCGTTCTGTCCGCGCAAATTGCGGGGCAACGGCGCCGGCTCGAGCATGGCGCGGGCCTGATCGATGGCCGTGGAGGGCGCGGCCAGCACTTCGACCAGAGAATTCCCGCCCTCCATGACGGTGCGGGCGTGCAGAATCATCACATCGTCGCCCATCGCGCGGCGCGCATGCGCGGCGACACGGGAGAGATCGGCGCCGCGGAATCGTTCAGGAACCATGAGGCATTTCCCAGGTGGCAACACTGTTGAGCGTGATCGCCGCCGGCAGTTCCGCCAGCGACACGACAGGAAGACTTGGCAGCACCGGCTCAATCAGACGCCGGACGCCAACGCGCAGCGACGGCGGCGTGATCAGCGGCAACGGCCGCCCATCCATCGCATAGCGCGTCGCGAGGTGATTCAACTCCCGCAGCAGCGCCGCGAGTGAATCGGGGGTGAGCAACGGACCACCCGGCTGGGCGGACCGCGGGGAGAAGAGCCCCATCAGCGCCGACTCGAGTCGGCTGCCGATGGTGATGCCGCGCACCACGCCCGTGCTGTCGGCGTAGAGCCGCGCCACGACGTTGGTGAGCGACTTGCGCACGACTTCGGTGAGCGCTTCCGGATCCTTGGTCGTCTCCGCGCCATCGCCCAGCGCTTCGAGGATCGTGACCAGATCGCGGATGGGGACCCGCTCGCGGAGCAGGCGCTGCAGCACACGGTGCAGGACGCTGAGCGACACCTTGTTCGGGAGAATTTCCTCCACGAGCGCGGGGTGCGTCTTCTTGAGCGTCTCCACCATCTCCTGCACTTCCTGACGGCCGAGCAGTTCCGAGGCGCTGCCCTTGAGCGTTTCCAGGAGATGCGTGGCAATGACCGTGGTCGGTTCGACCACGACGTAGCCGTACGCTTCCGCTTCGGAGCGCCGCGCCCCCGGAATCCAGCGCGCCGGCATGCCAAACGACGGATCCACCGACTCCATCCCGTCGATCTCGGCGATCACGCCGCCCGTATTCAGCGCCATCAGGAAGCGCGGCAGGACTTCCGCACGCGCCACTTCCGAGCCGCGGAGCTTGATGACGTATTCGTTGGCCGGCAACCGGATATCGTCCCGGATGCGAATGGGCGGCACGAGAATGCCCAACTCGATCGCGGCCTGCTTGCGCAGCAGTGCGATGCGCTCGAGCAGATCGCCACCCTGGCCTTCGTCGATGAGCGGAATCAGCGCATAGCCGACTTCCAGCTCGATCGGATCGATCTGCAGCAGGTCGCGCATCGGATCCGACGGCGCCGCCACTTCGACTTCCTCAGCCGGCGCCGTGACCTGCGCCAATTCATTGCGCCGGACTTCCGCCTTCCCTGAGGCGCGCGCCATAAACGCCGCCCCGCCCGCCAGCGCGAGGAACGGGAACATCGGCAGGCCGGGGACGAGCGAGAACGAGCCCAGCACCGCGGCCGTCATCCACATCGCGCGTGGATGTGCGCCGAGCTGTCGGGTCAGGACCACGCCCATCCGATCCGCCCCCGTGGCACTCGTCACCATCAAACCGGCCGCCGTGCTGATGATCAGCGCTGGCACCTGCGACACCAGACCGTCACCGACGGTCAGCATCGTGTAGGTACTGGCGGCCTTCGCGATCGGCATCCCCTTCTGGACCACCCCAATGAAGATGCCGCCGAGGATGTTGACCGCGACCACGAGAATGCCGAGGATCGCGTCCCCCTTCACATACTTGGAGGCGCCGTCCATCGCCCCATAGAAATCCGCCGTTCGCGAGATTTCATCGCGGCGCTTGCGGGCTTCCTTTTCATCAATGAGCCCCGCAGACAGATCGGCATCGATCGCCATCTGCTTGCCGGGCATGGCATCCAAAGTGAAGCGCGCGCCAACTTCCGCGATGCGCCCGGCACCCTTCGTGATCACAATGAAATTGATACCGATCAGGATCAGGAAGATGACGATCCCGACGGCGTAGTTCCCACCAATCACGAACTGCCCGAAGGCCTGAATCACCTGACCGGCGTGCGCTTCGGTCAGGATCAGACGTGTCGAGGAGACGTTCAGGCCGATCCGGAAGAGCGTTAGCAGCAGGAGCAGCACAGGGAAGCTGCTGAAGTCGAGCGGATTCGTGGTGTAGAGCGATACCAAGAGCACGACCAGCGACAGCCCGATGCTCGCCGCGAGGCACAAATCCAACAGGACCGGCGGCAACGGCACGACGATCAGCGCCACCACCAGGATGACGGCGACCGCGAGGCCGATTTCCGCCCACTTCTTACTGGCCGTCGCATCGTACGGCACCGGCATCGCCATCGTACTCATGCGACCGCCGTCCCTTGCCAGCGCGTACCAAACCGCTCACGCTGCCGCATCACGAAGGCCAACACCTCGGCCACCGCCAAGTACATCTCCATAGGAATCACCGAACCCAGTTTCGCCGTGGCAAAAAGCGCCCGCGCCAGCGGGATATTTTCGACCACCGGCACGCCATGCTGATACGCCAGCTCCTTGATCTTTTCTGCCACCTTGCGCTGGCCGATCGCCACGATCATCGGCGCGGGGGCCACGGTGGGGTCGTACTGAATGGCCACAGCGATATGAATGGGGTTCACGATCACCACATCCGCCTTGGGGACGGCCGTGAACATCGCGCGCCGGATCCGCTCGCGACCGATCGCGCGCCGCCGGCTCTTCATTTCCATGTTGCCTTCCTGCGACTTCATTTCTTCTTTGACTTCCTGCTTCGTCATCTTCAGATCTTCCATCGTCTTGAAGCGCTGCCAGGCGTAGTCCGCGCCCGCGAGGAAGAGGAACATCATCCCGGCGTTCTTCAGAAGACCCATGCCATAGTGATCGACCAGATCCGTCAACGCCGTCGGCGTCTGCGCCGCGAGTGACTGAATCGTTGGCCAGGCATCTGCGAGCGTGCCGTACACCGCCCAGCTGACGATACCCATCTTGATGAGCGACTTCGCCAGTTCGATGAGCGACTGCGTGCTGAACAGGCGGCCAATGTTGGCGCCGGGATTGAGCCGACCGAAATTCGGCGTCAGCGTTTTGGCGCTGAGCAATCCGCCGGTCTGCACGACCTGCAGCGCCACCGCGATCGCGGCCATCGCCACGACAAAGCCCATCAGGGCGAGGAGCGTGCGGAAGCCGATCGTCTGCAGCCAGGGATAGACGGAGTCGCTGTAATGCGAGCCATCGCCGGCAGAGGAGAGCGCCGAGCCCATGGAGTCGAGCAGAAAACGCCAGAGCGGCGGACCCGCCAAGCTCATCGCGAGTGTGGAGCCCAGCAGGAAGCCCGCCGTTCCCAGCTCAGGGGTCTTCGCGATTTGCCCCTTCTCGCGAGATTCCTCGAGCCGTTTACCAGTCGGTTCTTCTGTTTTTTCGCCAGAATCGTTTTCGGCCATGTCAGCGCACCCCCTGACGCCCGGTCACGGACTGCGTGACCGTGGAAGGGTTCGTCGCGGCCCGCACGAAGCGGCCCATCGTGTCGCTATAGGTAGCCGGCCATTCGTTCATGGCATGCCCCATCACGGCGAGTGATCCCGCCACCGTGAGCAGGCCGAGGCCAATCTGCAACGGGAAGGCGACCGTCATGACGTTGAGCTGCGGCGCGGCGCGCCCCAGAATCGCCAGCGCCAGATTGGCCAGTAGCATCGCCCCAATCACCGGGGACGCAAACTGCAGTCCGCTGATGTAGAGCGTCTTGGCGCTCGCCACGACGGCGAGCAGCCCCTGATCGAGGTGGATCGGCGCACCGAGGGGCATCGCCGTAAAGCTCTGCCCGACCGCCTTGATCATCATCAGGTGACCACCCGTGGCCATCAGCAGCATCAGCGCCAAGAGCTGCATGAACTGCTGCAGCACCGCGCCCTGCGTGTTGTTGATGGGATCGAAGATGGCGGCGCCGTTCAGGCCGATGGTGGTCGTCATGAGCTCGCCGGCAAATTCGGCGGCGCCGATCACGAGGGCGGCGGCAAACCCGATCACGAAGCCGATCGCCGATTCCGTCAGGAACGTGGCCGGGGTGATCTGCAGCGTCGTCGCGGCGGTCGCCTGCGCCGCTGGGAGGAGCAACACCGAAAAGAGCACGATGACCCCGGTCCGCACGCGCATCGGCACCGACTTTGCCGACCAGGCCGGGGCGATCAACAGCAGGCCACTCACGCGCAGCCCCGTCAGCACCAGCGCGGTCATCGCGCCGGGAGCCAAGAGGTCGGGGAAGCCTGAACCGTTCATGCCGGGTCAGCCGATCATCGAGGGGATACCACGGAACAGCTGCGTGGTATAGCGCATCAGGATCTGCATCAGCCAGGGGAGACCGATGATGAAGGCGCCGCCCACCAGGACCAGCTTGGGGACGAAGGCCAGCGTCTGTTCCTGAATCTGGGTCACCGACTGGATCACGCTCACGAGCAGGCCGACGCCAAGGGCGATCAGCAGCATCGGCCCGGCGACCATGAGCGCGGTCATGATCGCATCGCGGGACAAATCGATGATCAGCTGTTGAGACATCCGGTCGGGGCTTGGGCGATGACCTGCCGCAGAGAAAGAGGGGTGTCGAGGACCTGACACCGGTGCCTCTCCTCAAAGCATGGACCGTACCACACGCGCAGTCGCCGGCGAAAATCACACAAACCATTGTTTTACAATGGTTTACAGATTTTTGAGCGAGTTGCTGGTGGGGGAGCCGATGCGGGTCAGCGGCAGAATGTGCCGACTGGGGCCTGGGCGGGAATTGCCGAGGGGGGGCGGGTACCGGCGTTCGGCCGGGAGGTGCCCACGGGGCCGCGGGTCCCGGCGTCAGGCCGGGACCGGGCCGATTACTTGAAGCTCTGGATCAGGCTGCTGATCGTCAGGCTCCAGCCATCGACGAGCACAAAGAGCAGGAGCTTGAAGGGGAGCGAGATCATGGCCGGGGGGAGCATCATCATCCCCATACTCATGAGGACGGAGGCCACGACGGTGTCGATGATGATGAACGGCAGGTAGATCGCGAACCCGATCTGGAAAGCGGTCCGCAGCTCGCTGGCGACGAACGCCGACATCACGACATGGATCGGCACATCATCGACCGACTTGGGGCGCTTGAGGCGGCTGAGCTCGACGAATGTCTGGAGGTCGGACGAGCGGGTCTGCTTGAGCATGAAGGCCCGGATCGGCTTGACGCCGGTCTTCATCATTTCGACCTGACTGATTTTGCCATCGAGCCAGGGGGTGAGGGCCTGCTCGTTGACCTGCGCGAGCGTGGGGGCCATCACGAAGCCGGTGAGCAGGAGGGCGAGGGCGCCGATCAGCTGCGCCGGGGGGGCGCTCTGGGTGCCCATGGCCTGCTTCAGGAAGTGCAGGACGATGAGGATCCGGGTGAAACCGGTCATCATCAGGAGGAGCGTCGGCAGGAGCGACAGCATCCCCATGATGACGACGACGCCCACGGTGCCATTCAGGCGTAGGCCGCCATCCTTTTCGTTCCCCAGCTTGACGTCCATCTGCGGCAGGAGCCGCATCATGGCCTCGTCGGTGGAGACACTGGCGGGCTGCGCGACGTTCGGTGCCGCGCCGTTCGCGGCCGCGGCAGCCGAGTCGGCCGCCTGTCGGGCCGGAGCGCTGATGGGCGCCGACGCCGGGAGGCCATTGGGTCGCGCCGCGACTGGCGCGGGGGGGAGCGCAGTCCCGGTCGGCGCCGGCACCGCCGTCGCTGGACGAGGGGCCGCGACGGCCGGGGCTGCCGCCCGAGCTGCGGCTTGGGCCGCAGCCGGCGCCGCTGGAGGAATTGGTGGTGCGGGGGGCGTGGCCACCTGCGCCAACGCCGGCCGGGCCGCCGTCGCGCTCAGCACCATCGCCGCGGCCAAGACGGCCAGCCGCATCGCACCACGGAGCGTACCGCCGAACACCGCGGACACCACTGGCACCGCAGGCCGTGCCGGGGCAGCCGGCATGTCGGGCACCGCAGGGGCCGCCGTGTAGAACGCCGGCGACGGGAGCGCCGCCGCCTGTGCCGGCACCCACCCCGCCGTCGGAGCCATCGCCAACGGGGTCATCGCCACTGGGGCCGTCGCCACTGGGGCCATCGCCACTGGGGCGGCAGCGACCGGCGTGGCCGTCGTGGCCGCTTCCCGGAGCGCCTTGCCGAAGGCCCCGGGGACAAACTGGGCCAACGAGGCCATCGCCCGCGGGCTCGAGACCTGCGGCGTCGGGACCTGGCTGCTCGCGAGCACCCGGAGACGATCGGCCTCATCCAGTTCAAACAATGGACGCACGCCACCATCGCTGACCGACACCGCCATCACCTTCTCACCAACCCGCACGATCGCCAACCCCGCCTTGGGGCCGAGCGACGTGCGCTGGACCACCTCCACCGCGACCCGGGTCTTCGGCGACAGGCTGACCCGCCCGAAGCGCTTGAGCGCCCACAGGCAGATCGCACCCAGCCCCAAGACGAAGGCCAGCGCGGCCAGCACGCCCAACCCGGCGATCAGCACGCGCGATACCCCGCAGGTGAGGAGGTGATCAGCACACGCATCAGCCTTTCGACCGCTTCGTATTGGGGCCGGAGGCCACCAGTCGCGTGATGCGCACACCGAAGTGTTCGCCGATCACCACCACTTCGCCCTCGGCGAAATGCCGATCGCCAACAAAAATGTCGATTGGATCACCCGCGAGCCGCTCCAGCTGAATCACCGCGCCGCGTCCCATGCGGAGCAGTTCATCCACCGTCATGCTCGTCCGGCCCAACTCGATGGATACGGGCAACGTCAGATCCAGCAGCATGCCGATCGGCGCTTCCGCACCGGTACCAGCCGACTGCTCCAACTCGGCGAACTGCGCCGACTGCGCGCTGGAGACCAGCGCGTCGATCTCAGCGGGGGTCATTCAAACGTCTCGGTATCAGGGTTCATGGAGACAGAGGGCGCGAAATCCAGCACACGGATAGCGAGGTTGCCGTTCACCCGGCCCGCATGGCCGATGAACCGCTCCTGCGATGCCGCGCGCACAATCACCTTGGCATCCTTCGGGATCCCCGTGGGGATGACCGAGCCGACTTCCAGCTTCGCCAGGTCGCGCATGCTGATCTGGAAATCCGGCAACCGGGCCGACATCGGCACCTGCGTGGCGCGGACCGTGGACTCACTGCGCTTCCGGGCCGCTTCCCGCTCCGTCGCATTCGCATGAATCGCCGCGATGCGCTGATGGCCACTCGACGTGAAGAACTTGTCGAGGACGGAGAAGGGCAGGCTGATCAGAATCAGGCTGCTGACCGCATTGAACGTGAACTCCAGATTCGCCACCAGCACTTCTTCTTCGCGATTGACCGCGCGCAGAATTTCCGGCGACGATTCAAAGCCCGAGTACTCGAGCGCCATGGGGACATGATCGCCCCAGATTTCCGTCAGGAGCCCGCTAATTCGCTCAGCGACGCCCTGCACCGCAATGCGCTCGATCGGCGTCAGCGCCCGCGTGAGGGGCGTGCCACTGCCGGTCCCGCCAAAGAGGCGGTCGACCATGAAATTCGAAAACTCCGGCCCAATATCCACGATCGCCGACTGGCCGGTCCCATCGATGTCAAAGAGATAGGAGGCACAGGGCATGGGGAGCGAGAGCGTGAACTCCCGAAAGGAGAACTGCTCCACACTCTGCAGCCGGATATCGACCTGCCCACGGACCCGCGAGACAAGCCACCCTTCGAACCCCTTCACCAGGCGTTCGTACATGGCTTCCAGCGAGCGCAACCGCTCCTTGGAGACGCGATGTGGGCGGCGCCAGTCATAGACCGGCGCGGCCATCAAGGGCTCCTCCATGTCCGTCTCGCCCGACGATGGGGCGTAGGATTGATCCGGCGTCATGACCGTTACTGGACCACGAACTGCGAAAAGTAGAGACGCTTCGCCGAGTTCTTGCCGAAGCGGGCATTGATCTGTTCCAGCAACTCCGTCTTGAGCGCTTCGCGGGCGCCGATGTCACTGAGCTGCTCGATCGTCTTGGCGCCGAGATCCGTCAGAATCACATCCCGCAGCTCGGCATCCCGCGCCTTGAGCGCCTCGAGGGCCACACTACCGGAGGCCTCGATGGCGATCGTCAGCATGAGGAAGCGACTGCCGCCACTTCCGGCCGGGTTGAGCACGAGGTTTTCCAGCACGCGGACATTCGATTCGCCCTCCTTCCCCTTCTCCCCTTCGCCGCCGGCGGCATGTTCGCCTTCCGCGGCCGCTGCCGAGCTGTCCGCCGGGGCGTGCGCTTCGATCGTCTTGCCCATCTTCTTGGCCATGATCGGGCTCACCACACCAGCGCCCGTGCCAATACCAATGGCGAGGGCCACTGAGACGAACGCGATCAGCATGACCTTGCTTGGAGAGCCTCCAGCGGCCTGTTCGCCTTCACCTTCGGTTTCCGGAGCGGGAGCGTTTGCGGACATAGATGGGATCGGGCAAAGTGAGTGGCTGCAGCTGCTCAGTATGCAGGGATGGTGCCACAATAGACGACAGACGGGCCGTCCGGGTCAATTCGACGGCTAACCCGTTGTGTAACAATGTATTACAAAGATCACGACGGCGGATATTCCGGGTGAACGCGCCGCTGGCGCCGCGGTGTCGGTCGCCCCACTCGGCAAATTCTGCCCCAAAACAGACCGCGGGCGGCGGGGACGACCCAGAAGGTCACCCCCGCCCCCCGCGCCCCGG
>JBEIUK010000062.1:0-13914 GCA_040374415.1 Gemmatimonadaceae bacterium
CGTAACAGGGCGTCGAGGGCCTCGAGCGTATCGACGGTGTGATAGCTGGCGTCGGCGAGCACCGACACTCCACTCGCACTCTGCGTCACCGCGAGCGGCGCGGGGCGCTCCGCGCGCGGGGCCCCACCGGTCCAGGGGGCCCCCAGCTCCGCCGCCGCTGCCGTTGCCGTTGCCGTTGCACCGGTGGTCGCGCCTGCGACTGCGCCTGATGCCGCACCGACCGCCGCGAGGTCGGCGGCACTGCCACCGAGATCACGCAGCATGGAGGTGAATTCCAGCTCGAGAAAGAGCTGCTTGAGCGTCGGGACATCCGGTGCGCTCAGCGTCAGTGCGGCCGGATCGAGATCGATCGGCACATCGCAGTGAATCGTGACGAGCTGCTTGGAGAGCCGCGCGACATCGGCAAGCTCCAGCAACGCTTCACGCGGGCGCTTCTTGGTGATCTCGCTCGCATGCTCGAGAATGGACTCGAGTGGGCCGTACTGCGCAATCAGCTCCTGGGCCGTCTTCTCGCCAATACCGCGGACACCGGGGACGTTATCCGAGGAGTCACCCACGAGCGCCAGATAATCGATGACGCGATCCGGGGGGACACCCAACCGGTCGCTCCCGTTTTCCACGCCCACCCACTGCTCTTCCACACTCGCCGGACCGCCACGTCCGGGATTGAGCAACCACACGCCGGGGCGTACGAGCTGTTGGAAATCCTTATCGCCAGAAACAATCACCACATTGTAGCCGGCGTCGGCGCCTTTGCGCGCGAGCGTCCCGATCACGTCGTCGGCCTCGAAGCCCGGCACCGACATCACGGGAATGTCGTACGCCTTGAGCAGCTGCGTGACGCGCAGCAGCCCCTGATCGAAATCGGCCTGCAGTTCGTCGGTGAGCTTTTCGCGCGTCGCCTTGTATTCCGGATAGAGCTCATCGCGGAAGGTGGCGCCGGAATCGTGCACCCAGCCGAGCAGCTCGGGCTTGTGCGTGTTGAGCAGTCGCTTGAGGAAGTTGGCAATCCCCCAAGCGGCCGAGGTGTTTTCGCCGCGGCTCGTGTACAGCGGCCGCTGCATGAGCGCGAAGAAGGCGCGATAGATCAGCGCATAGCCGTCGATCAGAAAGAGACGGGGCGCAGTGGGGCGCGTGACGGTTGGCGTCACGGGAGCGCCAGCGGGACGATCACTCACGGCTGCTGCTGCGCGAGCTTTCGGCGGATCGCGGCTTCCACTTCCCCGCGCTGCGCGCTGTTGAGCCGATAGCGCCCAAAGCCGGTTTGATCGGTGAAGACCAGCTGCAAGCGGAGCGAGCGATACTCCCAGATCTGCTGCCGCACCCGAGCACTCGGATCCTGCAGTGCCGAGTCGTAGATGTTGTCTGGATCGCCGAGCGCGACGTAGGTGGTGCCGCGATCGGTCTGCCAGCCGACGGGACCGTCTTCGCGGAAGCGCGCATTCGCCATGCGGATCCGCTGGAAATAATCACGCAGCCCTTCATGCTCGGCCGTTCCAGGGAGCGGATCCGTTTCGCGCAAGAAGGTGCTCCACCGTTCGGCCCGCTGCCCCACCGTGGCGTCGCGGAGTGGCTTGAGCCGTTCGGGAGGCACGAAATAGCGGAGATAATTGAGCATCTCCTCAAAGGACGCGATCGGGAGATCTTCACCGAGGCTCACGAAGAGCCGCGTGCGGGCCGTGTCGGTGCCGCCGACGGCGGAGATTTCGAGATTGGAGATCCCCACACCGAGGCGCGTGACCGGGAGCGCGACGGTGGCACTGCGCACCGCCTGGCGTTCCGTGAGCTCGACGGTGGACCGCCACATTTCCGTGTCGCCATCACCAAGGACGCGGACGAGCACGGACGCGGGGGCCGCTGCGCCCACGGCTTCGACATAGACCGGGAGCTGCGAATCGGCGCCGAAGGTCACCGTGGCGCGTGGACGGGCGAGGAGCCGCGGGAGCGAGTCGGTGGTGCTCCGCGGAATGACTTCGTAGACCGGCATGGGGGTGGAGAGCTGCCCGGGCGCGAGACGCGGCACCTCGATGGACACCTCTTCGGTGCCCGTGCGCATCGCCGACTCATCGCGCAGCCCAATGCCCACCGCGTAGCGGCCAGGGGTGAGGCGGAGCACCTGCTGCCAGATAATGCTTTCATCGGTCCGCGAGGTTTCCCGGAAGGTGGGGACGCGCACGGACTCTTTGGCCTCCACCTGTGCGACCATCACCCCGCCGCGGCGGGCCTCCACCTTCACCACATACTCGGCGGTGTAGCGATCCCCTTCGCGGGCGAAGGAGAGCGCGCGGGGCGGCAGTGAGAGCGCCAGCAGCACCAGCGTGGTGTCTGGCGACGGGGTGGCGAGGAACGAGGCCGACGCGACAAAGGGGATCGCCCCCGAGCCGGCGATCAACCCCATGCCGCGGTACAGGCGCTGCATATCGCTGCTGGTGACCACCCCGGTCGCCGCCGCTGTCCCAGGACGGCCACGTGGCCCGCTGGGATTGGGGGGACCGCCCGGTGCGTCTACAGCGGGGCGTGACGCACAGGCCGAGAGCCCCGCGGCGAGCGCGGACACTCCGGCAACCATGCGCCATGCGCGGAAGTGACGAAGCAACGAAGCAGTCATGACACTGTCTTGCATGCGGCCAGTGGCTGGCGTTAGGTTCGCCCCGTGCCTATCGAGACGTTGATCGGATCAACCATTGCCGGCTACACCATTCGCGGAAAAGTCGGCGAAGGTGGCACGTCGCTGGTCTTCCGGGCGGAACATCCGGACCATGGTACCGTTGCCCTGAAGGTGCTGCGGGAAAAGCTGCAGCAGGACAGGACCGCCGTCTCGCGGTTTTTGCGCGAAGCGGAATTCGGGACACGGGTACAACACCCCAATATCATCCGCACCCTCGACTTCGGGCAGGTGGAGGGGCGTCACTATCTCGCGATCGAGTGGGCCTCTGGGGAAATCCTGGACAAGCACGCCGACAAGTCGGGGCCGCTCCCCTGTCGCGAAGTGGCCGGCATCATGGCACAGCTGTGCGGTGCCGTGCAGGCGACCCACGACGCCAATATCGTCCATCGCGATCTCAAACCCGAGAACGTGATGTATGATCCGGCGACCCGGGTCGTGAAGCTGCTCGACTTCGGGATTGCCGCCGATACCGAGACGACCCCGGACCAGCGGCTGACGCGGGCGGGCTTCTTTGTGGGGACGCTCATGTACGTCGCCCCGGAGGCGTTGACCGGCGAGCTCGTCGGTCCAGCCGCCGATCAGTATTCGCTGGCGACCATCGCGTACTATCTGCTGTCTGGGGTGCTCCCCTACACCGGAAAGTCGCCGCGCGAGCTGTTTTCGCAGCTCCTCACCCAGCCGCCGGTCCCGCTCAGCAAGGCGCGGGCGTCGCTGAACTTTCCGGCCTCGCTGGATGCCGTGATCATGCAGGGACTCGAGCGCCACCCCGGCGACCGGTTTCCCACGGTGATGGCCTTCTCCGCCGCGCTCACCGCCGCCGCGGACGATTGCGGGCAGTCGAATACGGCCACCACCACGCCCCCCGAGGACGATTCCGGCGGGCTGATGAGCAAGATGCGCGGGCTCTTCCGCCGGAGCTGACGCCCCGGTGTTCCGGCACGGCGCACCGCCGTCCCTCCTTTCCTTCTGCACCACCCTCTGTGACTGACACCACGCTCGCTCGGCTCACCACGCTGTTGGCCACCCGTTCCGCCAAGCGGGGCGATTTTGTGCTGGCCTCCGGCCGCCGCTCTTCACTCTATGTGGATTGCCGCCTGACGACGATGAGCCCCGAGGGACAGCTGTTGATCGGCCGCGCCGGGCTCGCCGCCCTCCGGGACACCGGGTGGCCGGTGGATTCGGTGGGGGGGCTCACCCTTGGCGCCGACCCGATCGCCTACGCCATCGCCCACGCCAGTGCGCTGGCCGACGAAGCCGGGACCGGGACGATGGTCCGGGCCTTCACGGTGCGGAAAGAGGCCAAGGTCCATGGCACGGGGAAGCTGATCGAAGGGCCCTTCCTCCCCACCGACCAGGTCGTGGTCGTGGAGGATGTGATCACAACGGGTGGATCGGCGCTCAAGGCCGTGGAGGCGATCCGGGCGGCCGGCGCCACCGTGCTCGGGGTGTTGGCGCTGGTGGACCGCGAAGAAGGGGGGCGGGAGGCGCTGGAAGCGGCGGGGCTGCAGGTCCGGGCGCTCGTCCCCGCCTCGGCGTTGCTGGCGGAGATGCCCGAGAGCGGAACGCCCTGATCAAGTCATCCTGATCAGGTCATCCTGATCAGGCCAGCACGGCCGCCGGGAGCTCGGCGTCCTGGAGGTCGGGGCCGTCGCGGCGATCCCGGAGCACGCTCCATTGGGGCGTGACGGCAAAGGGTTCGAAGGTGCGCAACAGCTCCCGATACGGGAGTACGAGCGTCTCTCGAAAGACGTCGAGCATTCGTTCGCCGGTGAACTGTTTCCGGAAGGTCATCGGGGTGCAGTCCAGCAGCAGCTGGACATGCCGCGAGAAGCTCTGTGCCGACGAATACTCGAGATGGTTCGCGACGTCGGTGATGCTGCGCCCCGGGTTTTCGAAGTGGCGTGCCGCGCGCACCAATCGCGCCATGGCGAGATACCGTTTCGGCGCCGGGAGTCCCACCCGGAAGAAGCGGCTCATGAAGGTGCTCGGGACAATCCCGTTCACGCGGGCCAGCTGCTGCACCGTTGAGACGTAATGCGGGGCGAGAAAGAGGGCCTCGAAGAAGCGGAGACAATCGGGGGTCGCCTCGGCGAGATCCCGCGTGAGACGGGTGATTGCGGTGGTCTCAATGTTCTCCTGTTGTCCACCGGCAAAGAGTTGCCGGAGCTCCCGCCAGCCGCGCGCTTCCCGGGCATCCACGACGGCGTTGATCCCCTGCTTCCCCAAGGCCAGCACCGACTGCGTGGCGGTGGACTCATTCACCGTCAGCAGCGCGACGGCCGGAACCCGCGGGAACTCGCGCACCAGCCGAGCGACGTGGAGTGCATCGGTGGACTGATAGCGCGCCACTGACACCAGCACCGCATGGACGCTGTGCGCACGAAGATCCCGCAGCAGATCATCCATCGAATCGCGGTGCACGGCGACGTAGCAGCCATAACCAGCCGCATCGACTCGGTGCTGCTCAGCCGGCGTCAGAAACGTCCCAATCGCGGCCTGTTGCTCGCGGTGCGCTGCGGCCTGCGGGGGGCGGTCACGGCGATTGCTGGCGGGCGCCGCTCGAGGGGAAAAGGTGCTGGGCAGAACGGCGTGTGCCGTCGTCGGCACATAGCGAATCATCGGCATGGTCATGTCGGATCCTCACCGGAAGCAGGTGCTGTGGCGGACCGACCGTCCAATGATCACCGCACGATCAGTGGGGGAGCATCGAACCCGTCGGCCGTTGGACAGCGGTGAGCATATGGATGCCTGTCACTTGACCGTCATTTTGGCGCGTAGAAATCGCACCAGACGAAACAGGTGAATGACGGCGAGTGCTCGCTGGCGATGACGCCGAGGGTGGTGGGGCGAACGATTGGCGGGGGGGATGGTATATTGCCGGTGGGGATTTGTCGTCGGCCGGACGGTCGCGCGATGCGGTGACTTGGTTCTGCCAGGGCGCTGTGTCCCGAGGAAAGTCCGGGCTCCATAGGGTAGACTGCCAGGTAACGCCTGGGCGCATGCGGCGTGAGCGGCATGTGACGGACAGGGCCACAGAAAACAAACCGCCGCGGTGTGTGCCGCGAGGCAGGCATGGCGGTAAGGGTGAAAAGGTGGGGTAAGAGCCCACCGCGTTGCCGGTAACGGTGACGGCACGGAAAACCCCAGTCGGAGCAAGGCCAAATAGGCGGCGAGAGACGGCCCGTCTCGACCACGGTGTCTTCGGGCACCGAGCCGCGGGTAGGCTGCTGGAGCGTTTGGGTGACTGAACGCCGAGAGGAATGACCGTCCGATGTTCGGGTGGTGCGTCGACACGTTCGCGTGGCGCCGTGGCCATTCGGGGATCGACAGAACCCGGCTTATAGGCCGGCGACAAACTCCCCGTTTTCCCTTCTGCCTGATGCCAGCGATCACCCGTACGGGCGGTGCGTTGCTGCTGTTCGCAGCGGCCTGTGCCGCACCGGTGGCCACCCGACCGGTGCCAGTCAATACGACCCCGGTGGCTGTCGCGCCGGTCGTCCCCGTGACGCCGCCCCCGACGGTGGTCCGGTATGCCATCTCGTCGACCATGGTTCCATCACGGTATGCGGTCGTGAGTGTGGCGACGGTGTCGCGGGACAGTGCGGGGCGTCGGGTGCACCAGCAGCTCGAGACGCGCGGCACTGTGTCGATGCAGCTCCAGCGACGGAGTGACGGCGCCTTCAGTGGAAGTGGCCAGGTCACGGGATATCGATTGACCTCGCCACTGGCCGCCACGCCCGTCTCGATCGACAGTGTGCGATTTGATGCCGCGCTCGATGGCTCGGCGTTACGGGTGGTGTCGCGTCCGCCGTTGGTCAACGAATGTGATCAGCCAGAAACGGGGGCCTTGGCGTTGGCACGTGATCTGCTCTGGCGCGTGCCAGCAACCGTGGCGGTGGGGACCACGTGGCGCGACAGCACGGTGCAGCTCGTCTGTCGGGCAGGCATTCCGTTGGTCGTGCGGGCGGTGCACCAGTATCTGGTGACGGGTGTGAGCGGGAGTGGTGACGGCGTGCAGCTGCAGCTGCAGCGCACCGATACGACGCGTCTTGAGGGGAAGGGGAGCTCACCCTGGCGTGCGCTGGAGGTGACCGGGAGTGGCAGCGGCCAGTACTCGGCCCAGCTGACGGCGCGGACCGGCGTCTTGTCGCAGCTCCGTGGGGAGACGACCCTGACACTCCGGATGGCGGACCGATCGCCAGCCGGTGTTGGTCGGGTCGAGGAGCTCAAGCAGCAGCTGCGGCTGACAGCTGACTGGCTGCGGGACTGAAACGCAAACCGGCCGCCTCGTGGTGGGCGGCCGGTCTGTGGCATCGTGTCGAGCTCCTGCTCAGTCCATCAGGCGCAGTGGCATGACGAGGCAGAGATACTTGGCGGGATCATCCCACCCTTCCGGCTCGATCGTCGCGGCCCGTTCCGGGGCTTTGAAGGTGAGGCGGATCTGCTCGGTGGGCATGTAGCGCAGGATTTCGAGCAGGTAGGTGGCATTGAAGCCGATGTCGAGCTGGTCGCCATCGTACTGCACCGGGAGTTCGTCCTGGGCTTCGCCGAGGTCGGGGGTGGTGACGCTGAACTTCAGCATCCCGGCGTTGAAGGACATCTTGATGCGGTGCGTCTGATCGGAGGCAATGACCGACATGCGCTTGAGCGCGGAGCTGAGCGCTGTTTTGTCGGCGAGGCAGACGCGATCGTTGTCCTTCGGGATGACCTGCTCGTAGTTCGGATACGGGCCTTCGACCAGACGGGTGAAGACCGAAGTGAACGGTGAGCGGAAGCCCAGATGGTTATCGCCGCGGGCGATCTCCAGCTCCTCTTCTGCGGGGAAGAGGCGCTTGATCTGATCGAGGGCCTTGGGGGGCACGATCAAATCGCCTGGCGGGGCCCCTGCGCCCTCTACGGGCAGCTCCATCTTGGCGAGGCGATGGCCGTTCGTGGCGACCATGCGCATGCGATCCTCGCGCAGCTCCCAGAGGACGCCATTGAGAATCGGGCGCGACTCTTCGTTGGAGACGGCGAAGGCGGTGTGTGAGATGAGCTTCTGCAGTTCGCCCGACTTGACGCGCCACGATTCGTTGAAGCGCACGCTCGGGAAGGTCGGGAACTCATCGCGCGGGAGGCCGAGGAGTTTGAACTTCGAGCGTCCGCACTCGATGGTGACGCGCTGTTCGCCGCTGGTGGCGATCTTCACCGGGGACGGTGGCAGTTCGCGGGCGATCTCGCTGAGTTTCTTGGCGGGGATGGTGATAGCCCCAGCCGTTTCGACGTCGGCACTGACTTCCGTGCTGACGGCGATGTCGAGATCGGTGGCCGACAGGCGAATGCCGCGGTCGGTGGTCTCGATGAGCAGATTGGCGAGGACGGGCAGGGTGGTCTTGGCGGGAACTGCTGCCGTGACCGCCTGAAGCCCTTCCTGAAGTTTCTCGCGCGAGATTGTGAAGCGCATGCCCGAAGTGTGGAAGAACCGCGTCAGTCTACTGTAGTTATTCTCTTAAAAGATAAAAACAGTAGTAGTAGCAGAGAATGTGGGCGTGTCGATAACCGCCGTAACTTATGTCCTTGAAACGGCTTTCGCCACGGCCGCTGATGTGCATTCGATGTGGGCGCGTACCGAATTTCCGCACTGATGCACGTGGAGGCCGTCTCAGCTGTGGACAGCCGTGGACGGCGTGGGGATTCAGCTGCCGAGCTGGCCAGTTGTCCGCAGGGTTTCCAACATCGACCGGACCTTGAGGACGCGGTCGGCGAAGCCCGGTTCGTTCGTCATCTCTTCGGCCACGCGGTCGAGCGAATGGATGACGGTGGAATGGTCGCGTCCGCCAAACGCATTGCCAATTTCGACCAACTGGAGGGCGAGGAGCTCTCGGCAGAGGTACATGGCGACCTGGCGGGGGCCGGTGAGCTGTTTGGTGCGGGTTTTGGAGCGGAGCCCATCGGGGGTGACCCCCCATTCCCGGGCGACCACCTGTTGGATGGTGGCGACGGTGATGGCGGTGGGGGGCGTGTCCGGGAAATCTGAGGCGGCGCCGGCGCGGAGCTTGTCGCGGAGGGCTTCGCGGGCGAGGTCGACGGAGATATCGCGGTGTTTGAGCGAGGCGTAGGCGAGGAGCTTGATGATGGAGCCTTCGAGCTCGCGGACCGACGATTTGACGTGTTGGGCGATGAATTCGATGACTTCGTCCGGGATGGTCAGCTCGAGGTGATCGAGGCTGGCCTTTTTCCGGAGGATGGCCATGCGGTGTTCGAAGTCGGGGGCGTCGACGTTGGCGACCATCCCCCATTCGAAGCGGGAGACGAGCCGGGCTTCGAGGCCGGGGATCTCCTTGGGGGGGCGATCGGAGGTGAGGACGACCTGGCGGCCGGCTTCATAGATGGCGTTGAAGGTGTGGAAGAATTCTTCCTGGGTCCCTTCTTTGCCTTTGAGGAACTGGACGTCGTCGACGAGGAGGAGGTCGATTTCGCGGAACCGGCGGCGGAAGTCGCCCATCTGTCCCGACTGGATGGCGGCGACGAACTCGTTGGTGAACTGCTCGGTCCCGATGTAGGCGATGCGGAGCGAGGGGGTTCGCCGGAGGAGTTCGTGGGCGATCCCTTGCATGAGGTGCGTTTTGCCGAGCCCGGTGTCGCCGTAGATGAAGAGCGGGTTGTAGACCTTGCCTGGCGCTTGGGAGACGGCCTGGGCGGCGGCGGCGGCGACGTCATTGGATTTGCCGATGACGAACTGGTCGAAGACGTATCTCGGGTTGAGTGGCGTTGAGATGCGCGACGACTGCTGCGGTGCTGGCGCTAAAGGTTGCGCGGCGGGAGGCTGGACGAACATGTCCATCTGGACGCGCGCGACCCGTTCTTCGTGCACTTTGAAGCGCACGGCGAGCGGGTGGCCGACGGCGACGGGGGCGAAGCCGGCGAGCAGGTCGGCGTGCTTCGATTCATTCCAGTCGGCGGAAAACTGATCTGGGGCCCCGACCATCAAGGTCCCATGCTCCATCCCCAACGCCTCAGTGGGCTCCAACCACGTCCGATAGGTCTGCTCGGGCAGGACCTGGCGGGCGCGCTGGCGTAAACGGTCCCACAGTTCGGCGGGGGAGAGCGACATGCGGCGGGGAATCGGGACAAAGATGGCTGGGGGGCGAAGGTACGTGTGCGGATGTGGATAAGTCAACGGTGTGACATACGTGAGTCCAAACCAGTTTCGCGGTTCTGGGCGGCTCCTGCGGGAAATCGCCTGATGTGCCTTGACCGAAAGCCATGTCAGTGCGTATGTTGCGAGGCTGTCGTCCGAGCACGGTGGTGCTGCAAAAAGGCTCGTGCTCTTTTCCGCGTTCATTCCGAGTTTCTGTCATGGGCAAGCCCACGTACCGTCCTCGCAACACCCGTCGCATTCGCAAGCACGGCTTCCGTGCTCGCATGGAGACGAAGTGGGGACGTGAAGTCCTCAGCCGCCGTCGTAAGAAGGGGCGCAAGCGCCTGACCGTTCAGCTGCCGTCGAAGTACGCCGGCGTCTGAGTCGTGTGGCTTCCCCCGCGCGCGACGTCTGACGCGCGGGAGCGAGCTCGAAACGGTTCGTCAGGAAGGGAAGCGGGTTCGCACCGCCGTCATCGACGCGCGGGCCACCGCTTCCCTTTCTGCGTTGGGTCGCGTGGGCTTCGTTGTCCCTCGCTACAAACATTCGGCGGTGGATCGGAACCGGCTCAAGCGCCGGCTCCGTGAGGTCGTGCGCCGCGAGTGGCTGGCCGGCCTCCCCATGGTCGACGTCGTCGTGCGCGCCCTTCCTGGTGCCTACGACCGCGATTTCGCCGCGCTCCGCGACGAGATGGGCCGGCTTCGCGACAAGCTGCAGCTCGCCTTCCGCTCCCGGTCGTGACGACCCCACCGGTTCGGCGCGGGTCGCTGCGGCAGTGGCCCCGCCAGCTGCTGGTGCTGGGGGTGCGACTGTATCAGGTGGGGCTCTCCCCCATCTTCGGGGGCGCGTGCCGCTATTATCCTTCCTGTTCCGTGTATGCCATCGAGGCGCTTGAGCGCCACGGCGCCGTACGCGGTGGGTGGCTTGCCGTGCGACGGATCGCGCGCTGCCACCCGTTCCGGCCCGGGGGCTTCGACCCGGTCCCTTGAGGCAGACTCTGACCTGACCATGGAACCTCGCCGCATTCTCCTCGCCGTCGTCCTGATGGCGGCGGTCCTGTTTGTGACCCCGATCCTCTTCCCGTCGGCGCCGACGAAGACGCCGATCGCGACGATCACCCCGTCACCGACGGCCCCTGCGGCGACGCCGTCCGCTGCCTCGGCAGCGGCTCCGGCTGGCGCCGCCTCGGGCGCCACTGCGGGCGCCACTGCCGCTGCCGCGATGGGCGCGACGCCGACCGCTGCCGTCGCGCCGCAGATCGCGATCGACAGCACGGCGGTCACGACGCCGCGCGCCATCTATCGCACCACCAATCGTGGTGCCGCGCTCATCGGCGCGCAGATGACGCAATACGCCGCACTCGGCGCAGCGACCAGCGAACCGGTTGAGCTGGCCACGGCGACCGATCCGCTCCTGGCGTTCCGCCTCGTGATCCCAGGGGATACGATCCGCCTCGATCGCACCGTCTTCACCACCACGCGCAGCGACGCCGACGGCACGACGATCGTGCGCTACGACGCGACCGTCGCCTCGCGCGTGGTCTCCATTACCTGGAGCTTCCTCCCCGACAGCTATCGCGTGAATGTCGCGGCGCAGGTCGCGGCGGCTCCGGGGACGACCACTGGGACGTCCGGCTATCTGCTCGTGGATCTGCCCCCGGCCTTCCATTCGTCGGAAGCGGACACGACGGAAGATCATTCGCATCTCGCGTACGCCTACAAGCCCGACAAGCAGGACGCGAAGGGGATTGCCTTCCGCTCCGTGGATCCGGGGGAACGCAAGCTGGCGACCGGCCCGCTTACCTGGGCGGTGGCGAAGAACAAGTACTTCCTCGTCGGCATGCTTGCCCCGGTCGGACAGCCGGGCTTCGCCGAGCTGAACGTCACGGGCGGGGTGCGTACGGGAAAGCAGGCGACGCGCGCGCAGGCGACGGCGGTGCTGCCGCTGGTGGACGGACGCACCGCCTTTGACGTCTACGCCGGGCCGCAGGAGTTCACGCGCCTCGTGGCGATGGGGCGCGAGTTTGAAACGTCGAATCCGTATGGCGGCTGGCTGCAGGGGATTGTGCAGCCGTTCGCGACGCTCGTCATCCGCCTGCTCCTCTGGATGAAGGCGTCGTTCCATCTGTCGTACGGCTGGATTCTCGTGCTCTTCGGGATCGCCGTCCGCATTATTCTCTGGCCGCTCAATCAGAAGGCGATGCGCAGCTCCATGGCGATGCAGCGGTTGCAGCCGGAGATGCAGGCCATTCAGGCGAAGTTCAAAAGCGATCCGCAGAAGCAGCAGGCCGCGATGATGCAGCTGTACAAGGAGCATGGCATGAGCCCCTTCAGCTCGCTCTCCGGCTGCCTGCCGATGCTGATCCCACTCCCGATCTTCTTCGCCCTCTTCTTCGTTTTCCAGAACACGATCGAATTCCGCGGCGTGCCGTTCCTCTGGCTCCCGGATATCTCGGTCAAGGATCCGTTCTATGTGTTGCCGATCCTTGTGGCGGTCACGGCGCTCGCGCTGTCGTGGATTGGCATGAAGGGCGTGAAGGCGAACGAGCAGCAGAAGATGATGATGTATCTGATGCCCGGCATGATGCTCTTCCTGTTCTTCAGCATGGCGTCGGGGCTCAATCTCTACTATCTCGTGCAGAATCTCGCCTCGATTCCGCAGCAGTGGCTCATTGCGCAGGAACGCGGCAAGCAGACCCCGATCATTCGCGGGTAATATGACCGGCCAGGCTCGCTGAGCATGCGGCAGGTGCCGCTTCGCAGCACGCAGCTGATGGCCGGCGGGATGGATACAATCGTGGCGCGCGCTACCGCCGATGGACGCGGGGCGCTCGCCACGATTCGTGTCTCCGGCCCCGCCGCGCTCACGATGGCGCAGGCGCTTGGTGCGCCGGCATCCCTCACGCCGCGCCGCGCCACGCGGTGCAGGCTGCGGCATCCTGTCACGGGCGCCGCGCTCGACGATGCGATCGTGACGGCATTCATTGCGCCGCAGTCGTTCACCGGCGAAGACTGCGTGGAATTCTCCACGCACGGTGGCCGTGTGGTGCCTCGGCTCATTGAAGCGGCGTGCGTGGCGGCCGGTGCACGCCCCGCGCTCCCCGGTGAATTCACCCGGCGCGCGGTCGTGAATGGGAAGCTCGACCTCGTGCAAGCCGAAGCGGTGGCGGATCTCATCGATGCGCGCACCGTGGCGATGCAGCAGCAGGCGCTCGCGCAACTCGATGGCGGACTCTCACGCCGCGTCCTGGCGCTCCGTGATGCGGTGATCGCGCTGGAAGCGATGCTCGCGTATGACATCGATTTTCCCGAGGAGGACGACGGGCCGATTGCGCCGGCGCGGAGTATCGCGGCGGCCGAGGCACTGCTCGCGTCGCTTGAGGCACTGCTCGCGACGGCGCCGCGCGCCGCGCTGCTGCGCGACGGGGCGCTCGTGGTGATTGCCGGCCCGCCAAACGCTGGAAAGTCGTCGCTCTTCAACGCCCTGCTCGGGACCTCGCGCGCGCTGGTGACGCCGATTGCGGGCACCACCCGCGACGCGATTGATGCGCTGCTCGATCGTGCGCCGGTGCCGCTTCGGCTGGTGGATACTGCCGGGCTCCGGGAGACTGACGAGCCCATCGAGCGGTTGGGGATTGAAGTGAGTACGCGCTATCTCGCCGAGGCGCAGCTGGTGCTCGCCTGTGCGGACAGCCCCGACGGCGTCCGCGCGGTACTCGCCGCGATGGCGGCATCGACGTCAGCGCCGGTGATCGCGGTGCACACGAAGGGCGACCTGCGATCGACGGGTGCGGTCGATGCGGTCGATGCGGTCGATGCAGACGCGGTGGCGCGCGGCGACTGGTGTGCCGTGAGTGCGGAGACGGGCGAGGGGCTCGCGGCGCTGCTGGCGCGGATCGATGCCGAGTTGGCGCCAGAGGGTGAGGCGACCGATGCGGTCGCGACGGGTGAGGATGGTGCGGTGATGATCACCCGGGAGCGGCATCAGCGGGCGCTACGCGAGGCGGCGGATGAGCTCCGTGCCTTCCTCGACGGGTGGGGATCGGGGGCGCTGCCGGCGGTAGTGGCGGCGGTGCATCTGCAGGCGGCCCGCGAGGTGCTGGCCGGAGTGGTTGGGGTGATTGACA
>JBEIUK010000005.1:0-28019 GCA_040374415.1 Gemmatimonadaceae bacterium
CGCACACCACGGAAACGGTGCCACCACCAGCCGTGCCGGTAAACGACTGCTGGGCCATCGCCTCCTGGGTTTCCTGGAGGCGGCCCTGCATCGTCTTGAAGGTGTCGAGCATCTTGAACAAATCAGCCATGGATCATGGGGAGGCGGGTCGTGAGAGAGCGGTCGCGATCAGTCGCGCAGTTCCAGATCGAGGGCGCGCACCGCGGCGGCCAACAACGGATCGCGCCCCATCATCTGCTCGAGGCGTTCCTGTTGGACATCTTCGGCCGTGAGCCGACGGGTGGGGCGCGCCGCTGACGGGGTGTCGCTGGCCGCAGCTGTGGCGTGCGTCCGAAGCGTGAGCGCCGTCACCCCTTCCATGCAGATCTGGACCGCGGCAAGCACGTCGTCCTTGGCGCTTTCCACCGCCTGCGCCCACGTATCGTCGGCGGCGGCGTAGCTGAGGACCAGCATCCCGGTCGCCGTGACATCGATGGGGGTCAGCCGCTGCACCGCCTGCGCCACCATCCCGCGACCGTTCCGGCGCACCTGTTCGGCGATCTCTGGCCACGCCCGACGCACCGTGTCCAGAGACGGCGGGGCGGCGGGGGTGCGAGGACGGTTTGGCGCGGCGTGCGACGCCAGCTGCGACGCCAGCTGCGACGCCAGCTGTGCCGCGGCAGCGGCCTGCGCCACCTGCTGCGTGGCGGGGCGTGGCACAGGGACGACCACCGGTGCCGAAACCGGTGCCGAAACCGGTGCCGAAACCGGTGCCGAAACCGGTGCCGAAACCGGTGCCGAAACGGGTGCCACGGCGGGGGTCAGGGCGGGCGCCACGACCGCGGGTGGAGCGGGCGGCAGGGCATGCGCGCCGGCGACCCGCGGCTCATGGGCGACGCGCCGGACCGGCGGATCTTCGCGCCCCCCGTCGCCGAAGCCCTTGAGCACTTCCTCGAGCTCCACGGTGCGGTCGAGCAGCGCCATCCGGACGAGGAGCGTCTCGAGTAGCAGCTTAGGTTGCCCGCTCTTTCGGAAGAGCGGCTCCAGCTCCAGCAGGGCATGCAGCATCCGCAGCAAATCCCCGGCGGTATGCCGCCCCTTCCGGCTCGTCAGCTCGGCGATGAGCCGCTCCGGGAGCTCCGGGGGCACGCCGCCCAACGCTAACGCCAACTGGGCGCGCAGCAGATCGCCGAGCCCCGCCATGAGGAGCGCGAAATCCACCCCGGCATCGGCCAGCCGCTGCATCGCCGGAAAGAGCTCCGCGGCACGGCGCTCGGCGACCAGATCGAGCAGGTACAGATATTCGTCGTCCGGAATCAGCCCAAGCGCATCGCGGACCCGCTCGGGGGTCACGGCACTCACGTCACCCATCGACATGACCTGATCGGTCAGCGACAGGGCGTCCCGCAGCCCACCGTCGGCGGCACGCGCGAGCATGCTCAGCGCCTCCTCCTCGAACTGCACTCCCTCTTCGCGGAGCACCGCCGCCAACCGTTCGCGGATCTCGGCCGGGCCGATGCGCTTCAGATCAAAGCGCTGCAGGCGGGAGAGTACCGGGGCGGCGAATTGCGCGATTTTTTGCGGCTCGGTCGTGGCGAAGACGAAGACCACCCGCGGGGGCGGCTCCTCGAGCACCTTCAGGAGCGTATTCCATGCCTCCTTGGTGAGCATGTGCGCTTCGTCCACGATGTAGACCTTGTACCGGTCATCGCCGGAGGGCGCGTACATGGCCCGCTCACGGAGTTCCTTGGCCGCATCGACGCCGCGATTGGACGCGGCGTCGATTTCCAGGACGTCGAGCGACGCACCGCCGCTCCAGATCCGCTGGCAGCTGTCACATCGACCGCAGGGCTCTCCCTGCAGCTCAGGTTCGCCGCGCCGCTCACAATTGAGCGCCATGGCCAGCACGCGGGCCAGCGTGGTCTTCCCGGTGCCTCGGGGGCCACACAGCAGGTAGCCGTGGGCGACCCGATCACGGGCGATCGCGCCTTTCAGGGTGTTGGCGACATGAGACTGCACCGCGACGGTCGCGAACGACCGCGGCCGGTATTTGCGGGCGAGGGCCAAGGACATACCGGGAATCTAGCCGATGTGGTCGCCGGCGCACGGGGGCCAGAAATGTGACAGTCCGGCGGTCCTGCCGAGGGCGGTAACTGTCCGGATTTCCGGCATTGAAACGACGGCGAATTCCGCCGACGGCTTCGTGAATCCAGGCCAGCCGCGGGTGTTGCCTCAGGGGGGGCTGCCTCGTCGTTGGTCGCATGCCCGAAGTACGCTTCCCCTGACTTTTTTCCGGACTGCGCCCCTGTCCTACCGTGCCCCTTCGCGACTGCTGACCCAGCTGTTCTCGTCGCGGTTTGGTGTTGTGCTCGTAGTCCTTACGCTCCCTGGCTTCATCGCGCTCGGGGCGATCGCCTCGCGCGTGTGTGGCTCCGGGAGTATCGTGGCCGGGGGGGTGGCCAGTCTGGCCGTCTTTGTGGTGCTGATCTGGGCGCTGGTCCGACAAATTCTGCTGCTGCACGATGAATCGCGGCTCGAGCGGGAAGCGGCGGAGCGCCGCCTGGCCGCGCTCGTGCACCATGCCTCGGACATGATCCTGGTGGTGGAGAGCGACGGGATCGTCCGGTACTCGAGCCCGTCAGTTGGCCGCGTCATGCGTCTGCCGGCCGCCGCGATCCTCGGACGCAGTCTGCTGACGCTGCTGCACGAAGACCATCTGGAGGCCGCGCGGCACATGTTAACGCGCCTCGCCCGCCGCGCCGATGTGCAGGAATCGCTCGTGGTGCGTGCCCTGACGGGGAACGACGAATGGCGCTGGCTGGAACTCGTGGGCACGAACCGCCTCGAGACCGACGACATCAATGGCCTCGTCCTGAACATCCGTGATGTGACGCACCGCCGCGAGCTGGAAAGCCGGCTGGCGTGGCAGGCGTTCCATGATCCTCTCACGGGGCTCGCGAATCGGGTGCTGTTCACCGATCGCGTGACGCATGCGCTGTCACGGCGTACGCGTGACGTCAGTGACATCGCGGTGATGTACATCGACCTGGATCACTTCAAGGTCATCAACGATACCTTCGGCCACACCACAGGCGACCAGCTGCTCCGCCAGGTGTCCCGCCGGATTGAACTGGAAGTCCGCGGATCGGATACGGTGGCGCGGTTAGGGGGCGACGAGTTCGCCATCCTCATGGAGGACGCGGACGCCGAGATGTGTCAGGCGACCGCGGAGCGTGTGCTCGCGACGCTGACGCGCCCCTTCAATTTCGACGGACGCGAAGCCATCGTCGGCGCGAGCATTGGGATCAGCCAAGCGGAGCCCGGCGAGAACACCGACTCGCTCATCCGCAACGCGGACATTGCGATGTACGTCGCCAAGACCGACGGTGGCCTGCGGGTGATGCGCTTCGAGCCGGCGATGCGCGAGACGCTGGCCGATCGAATGGACCTGGAGGCCGATCTGCGCGTGGCCGTCGAGCACGATCACTTGCAGGTCTATTACCAGCCGCTGGTGGACCTCACCACGGGCGAGTTGGTGGGCGCGGAAGCGTTGCTGCGCTGGCCGCACGAAACGCGTGGCATGATCACGCCGGGGCGCTTCATTCCGCTCGCGGAAGAAGTCGGACTCATTGGACGGATCAGCCAGCGGGTGTTGCAGATCGCCTGTCGCGATGCCATGGCGTGGCGTTCCGATCGCCTGAACGTCGAGGCGCTGCATGTCGCCGTGAATCTGTCCGGTCGGCATCTGCAGGCGGCGACCGTCATTGAGGACGTGCAGGCGGCGCTGCGATCGAGCAATCTGCCGGCGTCACGGCTCACGATCGAACTGACGGAATCCGTCATGATCCAGAACGCCGATGAAATGGTCGCCACGATGCGCACGCTCAAGGCGCTCGGCGTCACGCTCGCACTCGATGATTTCGGCACCGGCTATTCGTCGCTCTCGCATTTGCAGCGCTTCCCGATCGACGTGCTCAAGCTGGATCGCAGCTTCATCTCAGCGCTCGGCGACGCGGAGCATGACGATGCGCTGACGCGGGCGATTCTCTCGCTGGGAGAATCGTTGGGGCTCGAAACGTTGGCGGAAGGGATTGAGACCGAGGAACAGTACGAGCGGCTGCGGGCGATGGGCTGCCGACTGGGCCAGGGCTATCTGATGTCGAGGCCGATGGCCGCCGAGGCGTTTGCCGCTCTGGTGGCGCAAGGCGGTCCGTCGTTCCAGGGCCGGCCGGGCTCTGACATCGCGGGGCATTCCGCCGACCGCGCCGCCGCCTGAGCCGCCGAGCGCCCGACCGGTTCCGCAGGCGGGACCCGCTACAGTTGGCGCGGTGCGCTGACTATATTGAACATGCTCCGGGTCCCGGAGGGCGTCAGCCCGCCAACCCCGTCAGGACCCCGAAGGTAGCAGCGGCACGCGGAATCTGACGTCGCTTCGTCAGGCCCGGAGCACTTCGTGCGGGAGGATTCGCTCCATCAGGAGACGGACCTCCCGCGCGTCGTTTCCGGGTGGACCGCCGCCAGACCGCGCGGTCGGTCAGACCGCCGTTTCGAGCGCCTGCCGCAAGCGGGCCGCTGCGGTCTCCATGACGGCCATGGGTGCGTCGAGATGGCAGACCGCGCGCACACGCGACGCGCTCCATGGCGAGATGCGCACCCCCAACTCCGCGGCACGCGCCACCACCGCTGGCGTGGCCGGAGTCGGCAGGTCGATCATGACGATGTTCGTATCGGGCATGACGACCTTGGCGCCACCGGCGCCATCAATGCGCTCGGCCAGCACGCGGGCCGCCGCATGGTCGTCGGTGAGGCGCTCGAGATGGGTGTGCAGCCCATGCAACGCGCCGGCCGCAAGGACGCCACTCTGCCGCAACCCACCGCCCAGCCGCTTCCGCACCCGCACGCCGCGGGCCATCAGCTCCCGCGGGCCCGCGAGCACAGCCCCGACGGGCGCGCCAAGGCCCTTAGAGAAGGAGACCATGACCGTGTCCGCGCAGGCGGCAAAGGCCGCCAGCGACGTACCCGTCGCCGCGGCGGCGTTCCACAGCCGAGCCCCATCGAGATGGATCCGCAGACCATTGGCTCGAGCCACGTCATGCAGCGCCTGCAGCGCATCAATTGGGGTCACCGCGCCGCCGGCCCCGTTGTGCGTGTTCTCCAGGCACACCAACGAACATTCCGCCGCATGGGGCGAGGGCGGGCGGATCGTCGCGGCGAGATCCGGCGCGCGTATGACGGAACCCGGACCGCGCACCGGACGAATCTGCACACCGGCAAGAGCCGCGGTGGCCGCGAGCTCCCAATGCACGATGTGCGCATCGGCATCCACCAGCATCTCGGTGCCCGGCTGCGTCTGCAGCCAGATGGCTGCCTGATTGGCCATCGTCCCCGTGGGGAAGAAGAGCGCCGCCTCCTTGCCCAGCCGCTCCGCCACCTCGGCTTCGAGCCGTTTGGTGGTCGGATCGCCTTCCAGGACATCATCCCCGACCTCGGCCTCGGCCATCGCCCGTCGCATGGCGGGGGTGGGTCGGGTCACCGTGTCACTGCGCAGGTCGATCGAAGCCGGGATGGAGGCAGACATGAAATCAGGGTGGGCGGAGGAGGGTTAGTCAGGGGTCAGGCGAGCCAGCTCGGCCCGGCGCAATTCGGTGGCCTGAGCGAGCTCGCCACCGATCAGGAACAGCAGCGCGCCGTAATATGTCCAGAAAACGACCGACACAATGACCGCGATCGTTCCCGTGTAGAGCGAACTGAGATCGGCGCGCATCAGCAGGCCGGCATAGGCGTTCCGCGCGAGCTCCACGAGGATGGTGGTGGTGCCGGCAGCCACCGCCGCCGTGCGCCAGGCGGGGCGACGGCGCGGGAGGCCGCGATAGAGCGCCCAGAAGAGGGCGAAGATCACGACTTCCGCCAGCAGACGACCGCCCACGTATTCGAGACGCGTGAGGGCCGTCCCCTCGAACCCGGCACGCTCGAGCCAGGTCACCCCGGTGCTCGTGGCGAAGTCGAGATAGGCCGAGAGCGCGAGGTAGACGCACACCGCCGCCGTCGCGACCAACGTCGCCAGCAGGTCGAAGATTTTCCCGGCGACGATGCCGCGATCCTGTCCGTCGAAGATCAGCGCCAGGACGCTGCGGAGTGAGCCAAAGAGACGCGTGGAAAACCAGGCGAAGACGATGGCGGAATAGATCCCCACGGTTCCGCGGGTGCGGAGCACATCATTCACGATCCCCTGCAGCAGATCAAAGATGCCAGGGGCGTCCGGTGGCAGGAGCGTGCGCAACAGATCGGTGACCAGCTGCGCCGCCTGATCGGGCTGCGTGCCCAGCAGCCAGGCAATTCCGGAGATCAGCACCAGCACAAACGGCACGAGGGCGAGCAGGACATTGAAGGCCAGCCCGCTCGCCAGAAAGAGGACATTGTCATCGGCGCTCTGATACCAGACCCGCCGGACAATGTCCCACGCCACCTCACCCGCTGTGCGGAGCCTGCTCAGTCGCATCGTGTCCGTTGGGGGAGGACCGCGGTGCCTCCCCGTGCATGGCGTCACGCCGGTGCGCATCGCGGTAGGCCCGACGCGCCTCCGCGTACGCCCGTTTCGAATCGGCGAGCGCGCGTTCCAGCTCGTCACGCGCGTCCTGAACAGCATCCCGCCCCACCTCCACCACATCGGCCATCGCCTGCGCACGCGCGGCGAGCCCATCCCGCGCGCGATCCATCCGGTCGGTCAACTCGTCGCCAAGATCATCGACGACGCCCCGCATACGGCCACCGGCGCGACGGACCTGTCGACGCAGCCGCTCGCGGGTTTCCTGGCCGCTGGCCGGCGCCAGCAACAACGCCGCCCCGGCCCCGATGGCCAGGCCGAGCAGAAAGGTGCCGATGCCGAGGCCACCCTTCTGTTCCACGACGAACACCCGCTCGTCCTGATCCTGCTCGTCATCGTCCCAGTCGTCCCGGTGCCGCATGATGCCTCCCGCGCCGGTGACCGGCGCGCGCTGCGTGTTCCCTTAGTCGCTCAGGTCCGCGTCATCCGGCGCGGCCACGACAGCTGTTGTACCATCGGGAGCCTGCCGATGTTGCGCGGGGGCATGCACAAAGCGGCCGACGATCTCCTGCGTCCCGGCAATACCAAGCTGCGTGAAGAGGAACGCGAACTTGGCATCATACGCCGATCCCAGCTGTGCGCGAAGGTCGGCTGGCAGTGACCAGAGCCGCTGCTTGAACGGGCCAATCGCTTTCTTGCGGGTCTTGTAGTAGAACTGCTCGTCGCTATCGGTAGCCTTACGCTCATCCTTCGCATTCACGTCCAGCCACGCGTAGATCTCCTGGCGCAGCTCGGCCGGGATATGATCGTACATCATGTTCTGGAAGTTGGTCGCGAGGTGGATTTCCGCCGTTTCGGTGCGCGGGAAGTTGTGGAACGCCGAGTCGGGTAACGTGGATGCCCCGTGCTGCACCGCCCCCGACATCTGGTAGCGCTCGCGCGCAATCGTGGAGAGCGTGGCCAGCGTGTCGAGATCGAGCTTGACGTCGGCAATGGAGCCGTCGGCGAGCACGATACCCCCATGCGACGTGCCGGACTGGACGGAGATCTTCGACAGACCGGCCATCCCCGGCGCCGCCGCCTCAAGCGCGGCGTTGAAGCCTTCCATGAACGCTTCGAGCTCTTCCGGGGTGCTGTTGGAGGTCCCGACTTCCCCGATCTCACCCCCGACGGAGATCGTGACACCGGCCGGCTCTTCGGCGCGCACGGCGCGCGTGATGTCGACACAGACCTCGCAGTTGAGCCGCTGCTGCGCCGCCAGCGTGGGCTGGCTCAGATCCACCAAGGTCGAGGTGTCGACGTCGATATTGTAGAAGCCAGCCGCCACCGCTTCCTTCACGATCGCCTTGACCGCGTTCACTTCCGTGACCGGATCGACGGCGTACTTCTTGTGATTGACCTGGAAGTGATCGCCCTGAATGAAGACCGGTCCGCGGAACCCTTCGCGGAGCGCCGCAGCCAGCATGACGGCGACGTATTCAGCCGGACGCTGCTCGGTGTAGGCAATCTCGGAGCGGGCAATTTCCAGAATGAACGCGCCGGCGTTGTGCGTGCGCGCCGTCCGGAAAATCGCGCGGGCCGTGTCGTACGACATCGCCCGCACATTGATGGCCGGGACGGTGAAGCCCCCGCACTTGCCGTGCCCGCGCGCGATGTAGAGATCGTGGATCGACGCCGGACGGGTCCCCACCTGCTGCCCGAGCTCCCACAGGATCCAGCGGGCGCGATCCCGCACGGCCTCGTCGGCGAAGACCGCCTGCCAGACCAGCGCATCCATGTGGGCGGATTCCAGCGCCGCCGGATTGTGCAGATGCACGCCGGCGGCATCCACCGTTACGGCACCATCAAAAAGAGACTCAGACATCGCAGTCATGTCAGCGGGGGTAAGCACGTGAATGGTCCAACAGGCCTGTCAAAGTTCCCACAGTTCCAAGGCGCCGGGCAAGGGGATCCTCTGCCGAAGACGCCACAGGGGCTCGCCATCAGACGGTGTAGCGCGGATCCGGCTTGGGGAGAGCGTCCCAGGCACTCCGGGCGGCGTCACTCCCCGGCTTCCCGAGCATCGCATACGCAACCTGCTTACCGAGCTCTACGCCGGGTTGATCGAAGGCGTTGATCTGATACAGCGCGCCGGCGTAGGCCGTCGCCAGCGCGAAGCCCTGGAGCAGGCCACCGACGTGCCATGGGTCCACCGCATCGATGGTGATCGTCGCATTGAGCCGCCCGCGGGCGGCAAGGGCTCCGCCGGTGGCCCGCTGCTCAATGGCGAGCAGTTCGCCCAGCGTGTGGCCCCCCAGATAGGCCAGTTCGGGGATATCGGTGTGACGTGCCGGGATCGCCCCATCGCGTTCACGCCCGGCGACGGCCAGAAAGGTGACGGTCTTATCCTGCGGCCCCTCCATGAACAGCTGCACCTGCGAGTGCTGATCGGTCGCCCCGAGGGCCGCCAGCGGCGTGGGGCCGGTGAGGGAGCCATCCGGGCGCGTCTTCCCCAGCGATTCCGCCCACAGCTGCACGAACCAGAGCGCGAGGTCCCGGAGCGGATCGGCATACGGCATCAGCGCATGGATGTGCCGTCCATGCCGCGTATCGGCGAGCCACTGGAGCATGGCGAAGGCCGCCGCCGGATTGTGCATCGGATCGGCCGTCGCCGCTCGGCGATTCATGTCGTCCGCACCGGCCAACAGCGCGCGGACATCAATCCCGATCAACGCGGCCGGGAGGATGCCGACCGGTGACAGGACCGAGAAGCGCCCACCGACATTGGCAGGGACATCGAGCGTGGTGATCCCTTCCGCCCGGGCGATGCGCCGGAGCGCACCGACGTCCGGATCGGTGATGAAGACCAGATGTTCGCGCGCCGCGATCTCGCCGACGACCCGGGCCAGCGCTTCGCGCACAATCAGGTACTGCGCCATCGTCTCGACGGTACCTCCGGACTTGGAGATCACCAGCACGAGCGTGCGGGTGAGATCCAACCGGGTCAGCATCGTGGCAATCGTGCCGGGATCCACATTGTCGAGCAGATGCAGCCGCGGAAAGCCGCGGCGCGCGGTGCCATCCAGCGTGTTCCACGCGAGCGGCCGGAGCGCGGTGCGCAGCGCGAGGGGCCCCAACGCCGAGCCGCCAATGCCCAGCAACAAAACATCATCAAAGCGCCCGCGGCTGCGCTCCGCGACCGCCAGCGACGCGGCGAGCAGTGGTTCATTCGTGGGCAGCGACAGGAAGCCGAGCGACGCGCGTTGCGCCTCCACGGCGGCGTGCGCGGCCGCCATAGCCTCCTGCGCGGCGTGCCACTCCGCCTCGGTGATCCCGGCACCGGCGGGGAGCGCCCCCGCCATCATGTTGGTAAAGTCCAGCGCAATGGTCATACCACGCTCCTGTCGTACGACGTGCAACGATCCGGCCTCATGTGGCCGGCGTGTGCCATGTGGGTGAATCGGCCACCTGCACCCCCTGCGAGGTGATCATCAGGTCGAGGCCGTCAAAGCCAGGCTGAATGCCTGCGGGCAACGAGGCGGCGAGCTCCGCATGCGCATGGTCATGCGTCAGATGCGTCAGCCACGTCTGCTCCGCCCCAATGTCCTGGGCGACCGCGACCGCTTCATCAATGGAGAGGTGCGTGGGGTGCGGTCGGCGCCACAGCGCGTTCAGAATGAGCACGCGTACGCCAGCCAGCGCGGCCCGCGCCGCCGGCGGGACCGTTTTGGCGTCGGTAATGTACCCCACGTCGCCGATGCGAAAGCCGAGCACGGGGTGATGCCCATGCGGGACGGCGAAGGGCAGCACGGTGGCGCCGGCGATATCACAGGGGACTCCGGCCGTGAGCTCCACGAGTTGTCCCTCGGGCTTACTGGTCCCCGCGACCGGACGCATGGCATGGTCCACGATATACGGGAAGCGCGCGCGCAGCGTGCTCAGCGTGTTGGCATCGCCGTATAGCCGGAGCGGTTCCGCCCGCCGCATCGTGAAGGCCCGCAGATCGTCGATGCCATGGATATGATCGGCATGCTCGTGGGTGAAGAGGACCGCATCGAGCGACGTGAGCTGCGCCGCAACGAGCTGCAGCCGCAGCTCGGGGGGCGTATCAATCAGGATCCGTTGGCCGGTGTCCGTTTCGATCAGCGCGCCGCAGCGGGTCCGCCGGTCCCGGGGATCGGTAGACCGACAGACCGGGCATGCACACCCGATCTGCGGGACGCCAAAGCTGGTGCCGGTGCCGAGGAGGCGTAACCGCACCGCGGTCAGCGTGAACGGTGGGGAGTCGGCACCTGCACGATCAGACGGTTTCGACCTTCAGCGAGTTCGTGGTGCCCGGCACGTCGAAGGGCACCCCGGCCGTCACCAAGACGCGGTCACCGCTGGTCACGAGCTGCAGATCCTGCGCCTCGCGCAGCGCCATCGCCACCATGTGATCATAGCCACGGGCCGTGGGGACAAGGCGCGGGATGACGCCCCACACCAGCGACATCTGGCGGCAGACGCGCACTTCATCGGTGAGCGCCAGGATGGGGACACTCGGACGATGCGAGGCCACAATGCGCGCGCTGAAGCCGCTCTTGGTGAAGACGACGACCAGCGGCGATTCAATGAGGCGCACAGCAGCGACCGTCGCCGCCGCGATCGCCTCTTCGGTGGCGACCGGCGCATGGCCGCGACGCGGCGAGCGCCCATCATGCTTGGCTTGCGGATGCGCTTCGATTTCCGTGATGATGCGATGCATCGCTTCCACGGCCAGACGCGGGAACGCCCCGGCGGCCGTTTCGGCCGACAGCATCACGCAATCCGTCCCGTCGAGGATCGCATTGGCCACGTCACTCGCCTCCGCGCGGGTCGGGCGCGGGTTCTCGATCATCGATTCGAGCATCTGCGTCGCCGTAATCACCGGCCGTCCCATCCGATTCGCGAGCGCGATGATGCGCTTCTGCGCGATCGGCACTTCTTCGAATGGGAGCTCCACGCCGAGATCACCGCGCGCGACCATGACGGCGTCGGAGGCCTGCAGGATCTCTTCGATGTACTGCAGCGCCACGTCCTTTTCGATTTTCGCCACCACGAGCATCGACTTCGGAATCAGCGCGCGCAGGGTGTCGATATCCTCGGCGCGGCGCACGAAACTCAGCGCCAGCGCATCGAGATCATGCTCGACGGCGAAGGTGATGTCCGCGCGGTCCTTTTCGGTGAGCGATGGGGCCGAGACGGCGATGCCGGGGAGGTTCATCCCCTTATGGTTCTTGAGCGTGCCGCCATGCAGCACGGTGGCCGTGACGCGTGGCGCGACGACCGCCGTCACGACGACTTCCAGCAACCCGTCGTTAATGAGAATGCGATTCCCCGGGGCCACGTCGTGCGCAATGTCATCGTACGTGACCGGGATCTCGTCACCGGTCGCCGCATCTTCTGGCACGAGCACAATGCTGTGACCGGCCACCAGCTCAATCGGCGTGGGGAGATCGCCAATCCGAATCCGCGGCCCCTGCAAGTCCCCAAGGATCGCAACGGGACGCCCCAGCGACTCCGCCACCTCACGCACGGTGGCGATCGTCTGGGCATGCTGCTCATGCGTACCATGCGAAAAGTTGATCCGCGCCACATTGAGACCCGCCTCAATGAGTTCCCGGATCATCGCGGGTGAGCTGCTGGCAGGCCCCAGGGTCCCAACGATCTTCGTGCGGGCGACGTGGGCCCGCTGAAAGACCGGGGCCGTTGATTCAGACGACGACACAGTCACCACTCCTCAGGAGGATGCCGCTGCCAGCGCCGCACGCTTGCGCGCGAGCCCAGCCAGCAACGTGACAAACGATTGTTCAAACGACGCCAACCCTTCGGCCAACAGCCGATCGGTGATCGCTTGCAGTGAAACGCCCGCGGCCTCCAGCGCGGCGAGCGCGCGTTCGGCCTCCGCGAATCCGGTGGTCACCGTCTGGCGCGTTTCACCATGATCGCGGAACGCCTCGAGCGTCGCCGGCGGCAGGGTGTTCACCGTGTGCGGGCCAACGAGCTCTTCCACGTAAATCACGTCGCGATAGGCGGGATTCTTGGTGCTGGTGCTGGCCCACAGGGGCCGTTGCACGCGCGCGCCATGCGCGGCGAGGGCATCCCACCGCGCGCCGGTGAACGAGGCGGTGAAGAGCCGGTAGGCCAGCTTCGCGTTGGCGATGGCCGCCTTCCCCTGCAGCGCGCGCAGCGCGTCGGCGTGCGCCGGATCGGCGGCGATCATGCCATCGAGCTGCTTGTCGATGGCCGAGTCGACGCGACTGATGAAGAAGCTGGCGACCGAGCCAATGCGGTTGATGGGCAGACCAGCGGCAGCGCGCTGTTCGAGCCCCGCGAGATACGCCTCGATGACGCGGGCGTGGGCCTCCACGGCGAAGAGCAGCGTGACATTCACGTTGATCCCATCGGCGATCAGCTGGCGCACCGCCTCCGCCCCCTCGACCGTTCCAGGCACCTTAATCATCAGGTTGGGGCGATCCACCCGCGCCCAGAGGCGGTGCGCTTCCGCGACCGTGCCAGCGGCATCCCGCGCCAGATCCGGGGAGACTTCGAGCGACACATACCCGTCGACCCCGTCCGTGCCGTCGTACACGCCGCGGAACGCATCGCAGGCCGCGCGCACATCGTCACAGGCCACCGCTTCGAAGGCGTCACGATCGCTGAGCGTCGCAGGGAGCGCGGAGAGCTGCGCGTCGTACGCATCCCCCTCGGCCAGCGCCTTCTCAAAGATGGTCGGATTGGAGGTCATGCCGGTGAGGGCATCCTCGCGGATGCGACGGGCGAGGTCTCCATTGCCGAGCATGACCCGGTCGATGTAATCCAGCCAGAGCGACTGCCCGGCGGCGTGCAGCGTGTGAAGGCGCGTGGACATTGCAGGAGGGATCGTGGCGAAAACGAAGTGCTTCAGAGCCTGTTGCATGGTAATTCCTCGCGCGCCCTGATGCAGGGCACCGCAAACGGTTTCGGGCCCAAAAATTGCCGGAAACCGGTGACGTTGCGGGTCCGTACGGGTTCTTTGTGCGGAATCAGAACCCGGGGCTAAACTTGCGTATGCGAAATGAACAGGACACCGGCGCTCGGCGCGGTCGCTGGATGGCGTGGACGCTACTGGCGCTAACGGTTGGCTGCCGGCCAACCCCCGGACGCGCCCCGGGGCCGGCCGTCGCTGGGCCATTACCCGGGGCCGCCGCGACCTTCGACAGTGCGTGGAGCATCATTGCGCGGAGTCATTGGGACACGACGTACAATGGCGTGAATTGGGTGGCGGTCCGCGACAGCCTGCGCCCCAAGGCGTCCGCCGCCACCTCCGATGCGGCCCTCCGTGCTGTGCTGACGAGCATGGTGGGGGCGCTCAAGCAATCGCACTTTTCGATTATTCCGCGCGAAGCGACCCAAGAGCCGGCCGTGGCTGGCGGGGCGGGCGACCTGAGCGGGTCCATTGGCGTCGGCCTGCGGTATGTCGAGGGCGCCGTGGTGGTGACCGACGTGACGCCGGGCGGCCCAGCCGACCGGGCGGGGATCCAGCAGGGGTGGGTGATTGATGCGGTGAATCAGCAGACCGTGGCGGCGCGGCTCGCACAGCTGCCCCCCGAAGAGGAGCCCCGCCATTACGCCTTTGCCGCAGCCCGGAGCGTGCTTCGGCTCCTGGCCGGCCCCGTTGGGGAGCGGGTGCAGGTCACGGTCCGTGATGGCGCGAACCACTCGCAGCCGCTCACTGTGACGCGGGCCCCAGAAGCGGGACGGATGGTGCAGTTCCTGAACCTGCCCCCCCAACCGGCGCTGCTGCAGGTGGAGCGTGTGGCTCAGGGAGGCAAGCGGATCGGCATTATCCGGTTCAACGTCTGGATGCCGGCCTTATCGGCCCCGCTGGATTCGGCGATCGATACGCTGCGCGACATGGATGGCATCATCCTCGATGTCCGCGGGAATCCGGGCGGGGTCGGGGCGATGTCCATGGGGCTCGCCGGCCATTTTGTCGACAGCGCGAAGGTGATCGGGACCATGCATCAACGGGGGGCCACCGTGCATTTCCTCGTGAATCCCCGGCGCGTGGACACGCAGCTGCGTCCAGTCACCCCCTACGCCGGGCCGCTGGCGCTGCTCGTGGACGAAATGTCCGCCAGTACGACGGAAATCTTCGCCGCCGGGCTGCAGACCATGGGACGAGCGCGCGTCTTTGGGGCGCAGACGGCCGGGATGGCGTTGCCCTCGGTGGCCGAGAAGCTCCCGAACGGGGACCTGCTCTACCACGCCGTGGCGGACTTCGTCTCGCCCACGGGGGTCCCGCTCGAAGGCCCGGGGGTCCGACCGGATGTCAGCACGCCGCTCTCTCGTGGAGCGTTGCTTGCCGGTCGGGATGTGGCGCGGGAGGCGGCATTGGCCTGGCTCGTCCGGCCAACGACTCCGTAGCGCCGGGGCCGTCTTCACCGAGCCGTTGAAAATGACGCTCGTGTGACGTCGGTGCGATATCGTACGTCGTGGTACGCCAGTTGGCGGTGGCCGATCCGGGCTGCCCCGCTTTTCATTTGCCTTGAGGACGTGTCATGCTGAAGCCATCCCGCGGTGCCCTTGCTGTTGTGGCGCTGCTGAGCAGTGCGCTGGCCCCCCAGATCGCCCGGGCGCAAGCGTTGCCGCCCGCTTCCGAGATCATTGCGAAGTATGTCGCGGCCATTGGTGGCAAGGACGCCATCATGAAGGTCACATCCATCAAGCAGGTGGCCACGATGGACGTGCCCGCGGTGGGAATGAGCGCCACGATGGAAATGTTCGCCGCCGCGCCGAACAAGCTCGCCAGCAAAACCAGCATCCCTGGACTCGGGGAGATGCAGAACGGCTTTGATGGCACCGTGGGATGGGACATGAACCCCATGCAGGGCCCGCGCGTCCTCACGGATAAAGAGCTGACCACCATGGCCGACAACGCCGACTTTTACGCCAGCATGCTGTACACCGCGGATCGGTTCAGCACGATGGAAACGGTCGGCGATACGACGGTGGCGGGGGAGAAGGCCTACAAGGTCAAGCTGGTGAAGAAGAATTCGAAGACGGAATCCACCTCGTTCTTCTCGATCTCGAGCGGCCTGCTGCTTGGTTCCACCAGCACGCAGGAGACGCAGATGGGCACCATGACCATGACCCAGATCGTCTCGGACTATAAGGCCTTTGATGGCCTCAAGTTCCCCATGAAGCTGGAGCAGACTATGGGGCCGCAGTCAATCAAGATCACGATCAAGGAGCTTGTGGTGAATGGCGCCCCGGCCTCGGCGTTTGCCGTTCCGGAGCAGGTCAAGCCGTTGATCAAGAAGTAATCCGGACCACTCGGAGACAGAACGCCCCGGATGGCACAGGCCATCCGGGGCGTTTGCCAATCCGACCGCCGCGCGGTCGTTACTTCGTCCCGCTGAACTGAATGCGGTAAATGCGTCCGGCCTTGTCGTCGCTCACGAGCAGCGCGCCATCCTTAGCGGTGACGAGGCCGGTCGGGCGGTGGTCCGCCTTCGACGGATCGAGTTTCCCGTTGGCAAAGTTGTCCGCGAACGTCTCGTACCCACCGCGGTATACACCCTTGGCGGCCGGTACGAAGACCACCTTATACCCCGCCTGCTCCTTCGGCGCGCGGTTCCAGGAGCCGTGGAACGCAATGAACGCCCCATCACGGTAGCGGGCCGGGAACATGGTCCCCGTGTAGAAATGCAGCGCGTTGGGCGCCCAATGGCCCGGGAAGTACGCGACCGGGGCCTTCTTGGCGCCACAGCGACCCACATCCTTGCCATTACCACCGTACTCCGGCGCCAGAATGAGCTGCTTCTGGTTGGTGTCGAAGTAGCAGTAGGGCCAGCCAAAGTCATCGCCGGCGTTGATGCGCAAAAACTCTTCAGCCGGCTGCTCGGCCGAGGTGGTTTCATCGAAGCCCCAATTCTGCGCCAGCTGATCGCGGCCATGCTGCGTCGAGTAGAGCTGCTTCTCCCCGGCATGCCAGGCGAGCCCCACGGCATTGCGGATGCCCGTGGCGAAGCGCGCTGACGACGAGAACGTCTGACCCGTTTGCGTGGCGGAGAACTTCCAGATCCCGGCGCGCGTCTCGAGCTCCACGCACGGATCCACGCCCTTCACGTTGTTCTTGCGATCGTCCTGCTGGCAGCTGTTGGTATTGGAGCCGATGTTGACGTACAGCGTCCCACGCCCGTCGAGGACAAAATTGCGGGCGGCGTGTCCACCCGTTGGCATCCCCTTCACGATCGTGTCGGGGGCGCCTGACGGCGCGGTGGCGCCAGCCGGGAACGGGTAGCGCAGGATGGCGGTGCGGGCATCGAGGTAGACATAGTTCCCTTCGATGGCGATACCGGTGCCCCCGACGGGACCGAACGTCCCCACGATGGTGCCGACGCCGTTCGCATCGGACCGGACGATGAGGATACCGGCGCCGGTCGAATCCCCACGCGGCTTGCTTTGCCGGGCGATGAACAGGTCACCGTTGGTCGCCACAGCCATGTGCCGTGGGCCGCCGAGATTCTCGATGAGCACGGAGGCACAGAAGCCCGCGGGGAGCGTCAGGCCGGCGTTGTCCGCCGCGCAGGCGGCAGCCGGACGGGTGGTGACACGCCGATGGGCGGCCAGTACGGCCCCAAGGGACAACGCCGCGAGGACCGCGGTGCCCCGCAGCCAACGGCTCGGGGTAACAGTCGAGGCAACCTTCACAACAAACTCTCCGGAATCAGGACGGCGGCCGTCCCGGCTGCAGGCCGGGGCACGCAGAACGAGGCGCGTGCGGAAGGTCGCGTGCTGCCCCCGGCCCGCGCCAGCCCCGGCCTCCGGGCTCGGGGCCCCAGGCCATGCGCCCCAGGCCATGCGCCATGGGCCATGGTATCACTCGCGGGTGGACACTTCGACCGGGTTCATTGACTTCCCCACGACAGCCCTGAGATTCCTTCCTGTGGGACTCCTTCCTGCCTCCTCCTCGCGCCGACGCGGCGTCACGCTCCCCGAACTGCTCGTCGTCCTCGTGCTGCTCGGGCTCGGGAGTGCGATCGTGCTCCCGCTGGTGCGGCGGGGGGTGCCGCGTGCGGACAACATCGACGGCCGTTTGGTCGCCGATGCCCGTCGGCTGGCGATCGGTCGCGCCCAACCGGTCCGGTTCCGACTCGCCGCGACCGGTGGGTGGTCGGTGACCACCGGCTCAGGCGCGCTCCTCTCCGCCGGTACCGTGGCCGGGGATTATCCCGCCGTGGATCTCGTGATCGATCCGTTGGGCGGGTGCCTGCCGGTCGCCTCCCCCACCCGGGTGCAAGTCATCGACCCAATGACCTGTGCGCCGCCCCGCCCGGCGCCTCGGTTGGAGCCGCGCCTGTGACGTTGCTCGAATCGGTGATTGCTTGTGTCCTGTTGGCGCTGGTGGGCGTCGTCTGCCTCGAACAGGTGAGTGAGGCGGCTCGGCTGCAGCAGCGAACCGCTGCGTGGAGTGATGCGATTCCGGCGGCCGATCAGGCGCTGGCCGCCGCCCTCCTGAATGCGCCAGCGCCGGAGGTCGCCTCTTCGGACGGCACTCCACGCGCCGCAGGGGCACGCGTCGCGGCCTCCAGCCAGCGGCGACCGTGGCGGGCCGGCGTGGACCTGATCGAGGTGACCGTCCCCGTAGCCTCCGGCGGGCAGCTCACCGTGAGCCATCTGGTCGCAGCGCCCCGTCCCCGGACGCCATGACGCGCCGCGGCTTCACCCTCCTGGAGCTCCTCATCGCCCTCGTGCTCACGGCGCTCGCCGTGACGCTGGCCGCCAGTGCGGTCCGTGCCGCCACGAGCGTGCGCGATCGCGTGGGCACGCATCGGGACACCACCGAGGCGCTCGCCCGACTGCAGGCGCTCCTTACCGACATGCTGCGCCATGCCCCGGCGGCCGACCTCGTGGACGAGCCACTGCTTCGGGTTCTTCCGGGGGCCGACGGGCAGCCCGCGCTGACCTTTGTATCGCAGGGGGTCCGTCCTCCTTTTGGTACGGGAGCCCCCTGGCGCGTGACCCTCCACACCACGGCCGACGGGCTCGTGCTCGATGCGATCCCGCTGGGGCGGACACCCGACGGCACCGTCCTGCGCGCCGTCGTGCCCGGCATGCGCGCCATCGCCATCCAGCTGCTGGAAGGCGCCTCCGCCCGTGACGGGGCGCAGTGGCGAAGCGATTGGCCCCTCGCCGCCAGTCGCCCCGCTGCCGTGGCGATCAACCTCGGCGACGGGTCCCGCACGCCACTCGTGGTGTCGCTGGATCCCCTGCAAGAGCTGTCGGCGGGGCGCCCATGACCGCGCTGGATCATCCGACCAGGCGCCATCACCGCCCGACGTGCCGCCCAGCGCGGCGCGGGGTCGCGCTCGTGGTCGTGCTCTGGACCGTCGCCGTCCTCGCGACCGTGACCGCCGTCGCGGCGCAGGCCGCGCGCAGCAGCGCGCAGGTCACCGCCAACTGGCGAGCGCGCACCATTGGCCGTGCGATGGCGGAGAGCGGGATTCTCGCGGCGCGCACGATGATCGATGATTCGCTGCGGGCCTACGCGACCGATGCCAGCCAGCAGCAGGCCTTCCTCACACGCCTCACGGGTGGCACCGCGCCCGATGCGGCGACGCCGGTCCTCAGCGACACGCTGGGCTCGGGGGTGTTTGCGGTGGCTGTCGTGGATGTCGGAAGTCGTCTCGATGTGAACACTGCGGGCGTCGAGGGACTCGCCGGCCTCCTCGGTACCGTCACCTCACCGGGGGCTGCGCAGGAAACGGCACGCCGCATTGATGAGGCGCTCCACGGGGGCGTGGACGAGACCGCATCGCCGGCCCGCGCCGCACGCGATTCGCTCGCTGCGGTCCTGCTGGGGCGCCCGGCCCCGCTTCGGCGCTTCCGGCCCTTCGAGACGCTCGATGCCCTGCAGGAGATTCCTGGGGTCGATACGCTGGCGCTCGCGCAGGTGGCGTCCTCGCTGACCGTGGATGGGAATGGGCAACTCAATCGGCGCACCGCATCGGCTGCCGTACGCACGGTGGCAACCGGATCGCTCGTCGATGCCGCGACGCGCCTCCTGATCATCGCGCGGGGCTGGGCGCCAGGGCAGCCACTCACGCGGGAGATTCAAGCGGTGTACGACGTCAGCCCAGACGGCCTTCGTCTCGTGCGGTGGCGGGAGCAAGAACGATGACCCGCATGGCCTGTGTGGTCCTGGATCCCACCACCGTGACGGTGCGACTCCCGGGCGTCGCCGCGCGCACGCTGCCGTGGGCTCCTGCGGAGCCCTCGGCGCTCCGCGCCCTGGTGCCCACGCTGGTAGAGGCGGCGGCCAGCGTCCGCGTCGTGATCGGGCTGGGGCTCCTCGAATGCGCCTCGCCGGAGCTGCCACCGGTGAATGCCGAGGAGCGCCGCGCGATTGTCTGGCTGGATCCGGCGCGCTACCTCGCCAGCGACGTCCCGATGGCGGTGACCTGCCTCGATCGCTGGGTGGTCGGCGTGTCGGCCACGCACCTGGCCGCCTGGCGTCAGGCCCTCGCGGGTTGTGGGACGATCGACTTTGTCTCGGCCGCCGCCGTCGTGGCACACCGAGGTGGTACCGCGCGCACGATGGTTCCCGCCGGCGAGGGCGAGCAGGCCGAGGTGGTGGTTCGTGAAGGACGCGTGCAGACCATCCGCCGCGCACCGGCAGGGACCATTGGCGCGGACCTGCCGTCGTCAGCGCGTGCGCTCATCGCGATGGACAGCGCGGCGCTCGCTGACGCCGCGCTCGCATGGCCCCGGCCATCAACCGAGGCCCTCCTGCTCGATCGTGACACGTCGCGGATCCTGGCGAGTGCCACGCAGCGCCGGCAGTGGCGCACCGCCGCCCTGATCGTCGCCGCTGTTGTGCTGGCAGCCGTTAGCGCGGAACGTGTGCACATCCGGCTGGTGGCTCGCGCGGTCGCCGAGGCACAATCCCAACGGCAGGCGACGCTGCCGGCGCGTCAGGCCTTCGACCGCCTGCTGGCCGCACAAGCGGAGGCCGCCCTGCTGCAGGCAGATGTGGCCACGCATGCACAGCGCGACGAGCTGCTGACGGTGCTGGCTGCCCTGACGCAACGCCTGCCCTCCGATGTGGTCGTGCAGCGGCTCGACTGGGATGGCACGCGGTGGCGTCTCGATGGCACCGCCGATCGCGCTCCGCGCCTCATTCCCTTGCTGGATGCCGACCCAGCCTTCCACGGGATCCGTATCGCCGAGCCGAGCCAGCGCTTTCTGGATGCGGGTCGCCAGCGCGAATCGTTTGCGTTCACCTGGCCCGGCGCCCGATCGACCGATGGAGGTCCGCGTGCGCGCTAACGCCCTCACGCCTCGCGAGCGGCGAGTCATCGCGGGTGGCGCGCTGATTGTGTCCGCCGCCCTGAGCCTCACGTACCTGGTGCGCCCTTTCGCGCAGCGTTGGCACACCCGGAGCGCCGAACGCGCCGAGGCGATGGCCACGACTGCTGCGCTGGTCGCGCTGGCGAGTGACCAAGCGGCCATTGAGCGCGCGGCCGACACGCGTGAGAGTACCCTGACCGATGCACCGCGTCGCATCCTGCGGGCCCGTTCGGCGACGCTCGGCGCAAGCGCGCTGCAATCGCTGGTGCAAGGGGCGGCTGATGCCAGCCACGTGGTGCTGACGCGCGTCGTTGTCTCGCCCGATTCCCTCGAGGGTTCCGCGCGGGGGGTGGCGGCGGACAGCCTGGGCCCCTCGCATCGGCCGCCGTCTCTCCCGCTGCAACTGTCGGCCTATGGCGATATCACCGGGATCACCCGCTTCCTGACGGTATTGGCCACGGGGCCGCAAGTGATCGGCGTCGATCGCGTGACGCTCCAACGCAACAGCGCGTTGGCCGGTGCCGCCGACGTGGTGCAAGTCACGCTGACGGCGCATGCCCCGCTCTGGCGAACCGATGGGGCCGCTGTGACCGCGACCTCGACGGTAACGCCCCTGACCGCGTGGCGGAGCGACCTGCAGCCCTCCAGCTCTGCGTCATTGACACCCAACGTAGCGGCAATGCAGAACGCCGCGGAGCGGGTGATCCAAGGCAACGTCTTCAGTCCCACTCGCCGCGCCCCGAGCGTGGCCTTTGTCGAGCCGGGACGCGCCGACGCGACAGCGACAGCGGCAGCCCCCGTGGCCCCCATGGCAACGGATACGGCACCGCGTCTCACCGCCGACTTCCCTGTGCTGTCCGGCATCGTCACCGTAAATGGTGAGCGCCAAGCACTGTTACAACTGCGCGCGGACGACGGCGCGCCGCGGTTGTACCGCATGGGAAGCGCCCACGCCGGGTATCAACTGTTGGCCATTGAACGTGATGCTGTGATCCTGTCGGGCCCCACCGGGCGTCGCACGCTTCGCCTGTCGACCCGTTCTGCTTCTGCCTCTCGCGAGCCTCTGCTATGACGCGCCGTTTTTCGCTGTGCCTGAGTGCCCTGCTCATCCTGCTCTGGTTGCCACCCGCACCCACGCAGGCGCAGAGCGTGTCCAATCCGCCCGGCTCGTCGATTGCGTTTGCGAACGCCCGACTCGCTGATGTTATCACGACACTGGCCTCGATGCTTGGGCGCGCGGTGGTCCTGAATGACATTCCGGATGTCCGCCTGACGCTCACGACGCCGGTGCCGGCGAAACCTGGCGCGCTCGAGGGCATTCTCGAGTCGGTGCTGGAATCCCACGGCCTGATGCTCGTGGATAAGGGTGCGGTGGCGCAGGTGCTTCCCTCGGAGAAGGCACCGGCGACCGGACCGCTCCGGACCGGCACGACGTTTCCGGATCCGGCCCCACTGGGATTGGTGACGCAGCTCGTTCCCCTGCGGGCCATTCGCGCCGATGAAGGCGCCGATGCGCTGCGCGCGATTCTCGCCAAGGGGGCGCGGGTGGAAGTCGTCACGCGCTCCAACGCGTTGCTGCTCACGGATCGCGGCATCAACGTCGCACGCTATCTCGCACTGCTGCAGCAACTCGATGCGGCCCCTGCGGGTGAATCGGGGCTCCGCACCTACGTGGTGAATTTGAAGTATGCCTCGGCTGAAGATCTCGCCGGGGCGCTCGGCCAGCTCTTTGGGGTGCAGGTGGCCTCGACCACGATCGGGTCGTTGTCCGACCGCTCGCTGTCGCGCGCACTGGATGGCTTTCGATCGCGCGAAGCGGAGACCTTCCGCCAGCGCGCGGGGATGACGCTTCCGACGCCCGCCGTGGGACCGCTCGCCGCCTCGCCGCGTGATTCGGCGGCTGGTGTGCTGGTGGGCCGCACGACGATCGCCGCCAACGGCCCCACCAACGCCCTCGTGATTCGCACGGCGCCACCCAACTATCCACTGCTGCGCGAAACGATCGACGCGCTGGATACGCGCCCCGCGCAGGTGCTCTTCGAGGTCACCATCGCCGAGATCGCACTGGGGAAAGGCTTTGAGTTCGGCATTGACTGGTCGGCGATCAATCGCGGTGGCGACGTGAGTGGGCAGTTCCAGCGCCCTGAGGGGAGCGACTCCTCGGCCACGTCAGCGCTCTTGCGACTGATTCGCATTGATGGCACGGCGGTGCGCGCCCTGCTCCGGACCATCTCCTCAACCAGCAACGTGCGCGTGCTCTCCACACCAGAGATCATGGCGACGAACAATCGCGAAGCCTCGATTCTGGTGGGGAGCAAAGTGCCCTTCATCGCGTCGACCCGATTGGGGAACGATGTCTCGATCGATCGCGCCGTCCAGTATCAGGATGTCGGTACGAAGCTGTCGATCATCCCGACGATCAACGACGAGGGCTACATCTCCGTGCAGCTGTTGCAGGAGGTGAGTTCCCTGACGCAGCAGACCGTGGCTGCGGCGTTGAGCGCGCCGGTGATCTCCACGCGCGAGGCGAGCACGCGCGCCGTCCTGCGCGACGGGCAGACGGCGGTGATCGCCGGCCTCATTGGGGAATCACGGCAAACCACGGAGGAAGGGATTCCGCTGCTCCGGGACATTCCGTTCCTTGGTGCGCTCTTCCGCCGTCAGGCCACCACGCGGCAGCGCACGGAGCTGGCCATCTTCGTGACCCCCTATGTCGTGCGGACCGATGCCGACGCCGACGCCGTCCGTGACCGACTCCGGAAGGGACTGGAGTCGCAGGCCCCCGATGCGCTGTCGGGGACGGCAGTCACGCGGAAGCCGCCCCGCGACCACGAGGAGTCCGCGGCGGCCTCTGCGGGGACGCCGCGCGGGTGATGTCCAGCGTGAGCGATCCGAACGATCTCTCGCAACAGCTGCGAGAGGCTGCGGCGGGGCCACTGGCCCAGCCGTTTCCGGCGCGGTGGCTTGACGAGCATGCCGTGCTGCCGCTCGCGCTGGTGGAGCAGGCGGGTATCCGAACGGTCCATGTCGCCGCCGCAACGGCGCTGCCCTCTGATGTCGCCGACCTGCTCGCACGGCGGCTACGCGCGACGCTGACGTTCCGCATAGTGCCGGCTGGCGAGATTCGTGCGGCGATCGTGGCCGCGCCACGGCGAGAGGGGGGGGACGTGCCGACGAACACGCCGACCCCGCTTGACGACGTGCGACGCGCGGGCACGTCGCTCGACGGCGATTCGGTGGCATCGCTCGATGACTTACAGATGCTGGCCACGCGCGAGCCGGTGATTCAGGTCGTGAATGCGATGCTCGGTGAAGCGGTGCGTGCCGATGCCAGCGATGTGCATCTCGAAGCCACCGCTTCCGGTCTTCGCGTGCGCATGCGCCGCGATGGCGTCCTGCAGGATGTGCAGCTGCTGGCTGACCATTTCACCGCGGGCGTGGTCTCGCGTCTCAAGGTGATGGCGGGGCTCGACATTGCCGAACGCCGACTGCCACAGGACGGGCGCGCGCGCGTGCAGGTGGACGGACGGGAGATCGACGTGCGCGTCGCCACGGTGCCGGCCATTCATGGCGAAAGTCTCGTGCTGCGATTGCTGGATAGCGGCGGCACGAGGCCGCGCTCGCTGGCAGCGCTGGGGATCGCGCCGGCAACCCGCGCGGCGTTCGCGGCCCAGTTGGCCCGCAGCAGTGGGCTACTCCTGGTCACCGGGCCCACGGGCAGCGGCAAGACCACCACGCTCTACGCCGCCTTGGCGGAGCGCAGCACGCCGGCGGTGAAAGTGGTCACGGTGGAAGACCCCGTCGAATATCGCTTGGATGGCGTTGTGCAGCTTCCGGTGAATCCGAAAGCGGGCTTCGACTTTGCCAATGCGCTCCGGGCGATCCTGCGGCATGATCCCGATGTGATTCTCGTCGGGGAAATGCGGGATGCTGCCACCGCAGAGATGGCCGTGCAGGCGGCGCTCACGGGGCATCTCGTCCTCAGTACGCTGCACACCACCGATGCGGCGAGCGCCGTGGTCCGACTCACGGACATGGGGATCCCGCCGTATCTGATCGCCGCGACGCTGCAAGGCGTGCTCGCGCAGCGGCTGGTCCGACTGACCTGTCAGCACTGCGGCGAGTGGCATCCGCTCGAGGCGAAGTGGCGGGCGATGGCGGCCCAGCAGCGCCCGGTCGATGCGCCACCAATTGAGCGGCAGCGTGTTGGCGCCGGCTGTCCCACCTGTCGACAGACGGGCTATCAGGGACGGGCGGCGATCACCGAATTCCTCCCCCTCGACGAATCACTGCGACGGGCGATTGTGGAGGGCGTCCCGCTGGACGCTCTGCGGGCCATGGCACGGCGTGCCGGTGTGCCCTCGCTGACGCAGGACGGCTGGCAGGCCGTCGCCGAAGGACGCACGACGGTGCTGGAGTTGGTCCGGGTGTTGACCGATGCTGATGCGTCCTGACGTCAGTGGCCGGAACTGCCCATGACGCAGTGGCGGTATGACGGCGTGGACGCCGCCGGGCGGCCGGCGCGCGGCACCATCGCGGCGCCGAGCGAGCGTGAGGCCATCACCACCCTCCGCGATGCTGCGATCTGGGTCACGCAGGTCACTGCTGACGACGCCACCGATCCCCGCGCGACCGGGGTGGATTCGGGGTCGTCGCCCTGGTGGCGCTGGAGGGCGCACCCGACGGCCGACCTGACGATTCAGCTGCGCGCCATGGCCTCCCTCGTAGGAAGCGGTGTGCCGCTGGTGCGCGCATTGGAATTTGCCGCCGGGCACGCGCGTGATCCGCGGGTCCGCCACGCGTTCAGTGGCGTGCTGGCCGACGTCGTGCGGGGGAGTTCGCTCGCCGCCGCACTCGAACGCCAATCGCTCGTGCCCGCCGAGGTGCCAGCGGTCGTCGCCGCAGGCGAGGCGACGGGAACCTTGGCGCACAGCCTGACGCGGGTGGCCGACGCCTTGGCGCGTCGGGAGACGTTGCGAGGGCGGTTGATCCGGGCGCTCACCTATCCGGCGATCCTCGGGGCGGCGTCCGTAGCCGGGACCACCCTGATTCTGGTTCTGGTGGTGCCGCGCTTCGCGGCCCTGATCACCGAGGGCGGCGGCACGCTGCCCTTGAGTACCCGGGTGCTGCTGGCCCTGAGTGCCCTGCTGGTTCGAGGCTGGTGGGTGCTGGCGCTGCTTCTGGGCGCCACGCTGGCGGTCCGGGCCCGCGGGCTCTCTGCCGCCAGCCAATTGCGTCTCGCACAGTGGCGCTTGGGATGGCCGGTGGTGGGGTGGCTGGATCGAACCCGGGCGGCGGCCGGGTACACCGCGACGCTGGCGGTGGCGCTGGAGACCGGCGTCCCCCTGCTGCGCGCCATGGCGCTCGCCCGCGGGACGGTGCGGAACGTGGCGCTGGACGGCCAGTACGCCAGCGCGGAAGGTCGGGTGCACGCCGGGGTATCGATCGCCGAGGCACTGGCCGACGTGCTGCCGCCGTTGCCGCAGCAGTTTCTCGCCGCTGGGGAGGCCAGTGGCGACCTGCCCGCGATGGCTGGGCGGGCGGCGGAATCGGCCGCCGAGGCGCTGGAGCACCAGGTCACGCAGGCGGTGACGCTGGTGGAGCCCGTCCTGATTTTGGGCTTCGGCGGGGTGGTGGGGTTTGTGGCGCTGGCACTCCTGCAGGCGATCTACGGGCTCAATGCGACGGTGTTGTAGGACGACGGGTCCCGCCGTCAGCCGGCCGGGACGGGTGACCGACCGTGCCCCGGATTTGACTTCTGCGGAACAGTGGCTGAGTTTCCAATAGACGGGGACGTCTACCATCTCGGTGGTGCCCGCCTGTCTCCCCAGCCCCTCCTGTCATGGCTGATCCGATCGTACCAGACGACGCGGTTGCCGCGATTCCCAGTCGCCGACGCTTCTTTGCCGCGAGCGCCGGGGCGGTTGCCGCATTAGCGGGCGCTTCGTCGCTCGCCGGGCAATCGGTTGGCCTCCGCGGCAAGCCGCTGCCCACGCCGGTTGGCTCGACCATTGATCCGTCGGCCGACTGGAAAGATCCGGTGTTGCGCCTCGTGCGGCGGATCACGATGGGGGTGGAGCCGACCGAAGTCGCGCTGGCGCGGCAGCTTGGCTACTACGGCTACCTGGAGTACCAACTCAACACCTCGGCGATCGACGATAGCGCGGTGAGCAGCTATGTCGCGACGACCATGCCGATGTTGTCGCAAGCGGCGGCGCAGTTAAAGGCCGCCGCCACGGCGGCCAATGACAACGGCAACGAGGCCGTGAGCCAGCTCCGCGATGCCACGCTCTATCGCGCGGTGTTTTCGCGTCGGCAGCTGCAGGAGCGCATGGTGGAGTTCTGGACGGACCACTTCAACATCGCCACGAGCAAGGTCACCTATCTGAAGCTCCCCGATGATCGCGACGTGATTCGTCCGTATGCGCTCGGGAAGTTTCCGGATATGCTGCGCGCCTCGGCGACGAGCGCCGCGATGCTGTTCTATCTCGATCAGAACACGAGTCGCACCCCGACGCCGAATCAGAACTACGCGCGGGAGATCATGGAGCTCCACACCCTCGGGGTAGATGGGGGCTACACGCAGGATGATGTGGCGCAGCTCTCCCGCATTCTGACCGGCTGGTCGTTCGACACCAATGGGGCTTTCACCTTCGTGACCGGATCGCATGACCGGACGGCGAAGCTGTTCATGGGCGTGACTTATGCCGCGATGGCGGCGACCGCCACCGCGGCCCAGCAGCGGGCGGAAGGGGATGCGGCGATCACCCAGCTGGTGAATCATCCCAACACCGCGCGGTACCTCGCCACAAAAATGGCGCGCTGGCTGCTCGCGTACGAACCGCCTGCGGCGGTCATTGATGCGACGGCGGCGGCGTATCTCGCGACGGGCGGTGACATCAAGGCGATGATTCGGACGATCCTCACGCCGAAGAACCTGATGGCCTCCCCGGCCAAGCTGAAGCGTCCGTTCCATTTCGCCACCTCGTTCATGCGGGCGACCGCCACCGAGGTGTACGCTGCGCGTCCGCCGCGGCAGGCGATGGATGCCATGTCGCAGATGAGCTTCAACTGGGAACAGCCCGATGGTTATCCGGATCGGGTGGAGTGGTGGAGCGGGTTGATCACACAGCGCTGGTCGTATGCGCAGAACTTTGCCAAC
>JBEIUK010000325.1:0-2140 GCA_040374415.1 Gemmatimonadaceae bacterium
CGCCGGATTCCATGGCTGTCATCGGGAACGGAAGGAGTGAGTCGGATGGCGCAACGCCATCCGGGAAACATGTCAGAGGGTTTCGAGCGCCGCCATGACCGCGGCGGCGTGGCCGGCGGGCTTCACCTTCTCAAAGATCTGTCGGATCTGCCCCGCGGCATCAATGATGACCGTCGTCCGCTCCACGCCCATGTACTTGCGGCCGTACATGGACTTCTCCTTCCAGACGCCGTAGGCGGAGCAGATGGCCTGATCGGTATCGGCCAGCAGCGTGAAGGGGAGCTCGTACTTCGCCTTGAATTTGGCGTGCGACTTGACCGGGTCCGGGCTGACGCCGAGGATCACCGCCTTCCCCTGCTGGAACCGGGGGAAGAGATCCCGGAACTCACAGGCTTCCGTCGTGCACCCGGAGGTATCGTCCTTCGGATAGAAATAGAGGACGACCGGGGCCCCCCGGAGGCTGCTCAGGGTGAGCGACTCGCCAGTATCGGTGAGGACGCTGAAATCTGGGGCAGCGGTGCCAACGGCAGGCATGGACATAGCGATAGGGATTACGGTTGAAGGCCGTGCTTCAGCGCACCGGTCTCGCCCGGGCACCCGGCCGGATCAGGCCGTGGTCCCGTCGAGCGTCTCGTGCCCCATCAGGACGGCCATGATGGCTTTCTGAATATGCAGGCGGTTCTCGGCCTGGTCCCACACCTGACTCTGTGGGCCATCGATGACCTCGGCCGACACTTCCTCACCGCGGTGGGCGGGGAGGCAGTGCAGGAAGATGGCGTCGCGGGCCGCGCGGGCCATGAGGGCCGAGTCCACCTGATAGCCAGCAAACGCCTGCTCCCGGAGCCGTTGTTCCTGCTCTTGGCCCATCGAGGCCCAGACGTCGGTGGTCACGACATCGGCGCCGTCGACGGCGGCCTGCGGGTCCCGGAGGAGCTCGATATCAGCGCCGGCGGCACGCGCGAGGAAGTCTGGATCGGGGTCGTACCCTTCGGGACAGGCCATCCGGAGCCGGAAGCCGAGCAGCGCGGCGGCTTCGATCCAGGAGTTGGCCATGTTGTTGCCATCGCCGATCCAGGCGACCGTGCGGCCCCGGACCTCACCCAGATGCTGCCGCATGGTGAGGACGTCGGCGAGGATCTGGCAGGGGTGCGACAGGTCGGTCAGCCCATTGATCACCGGGACCGTCGCGGCCTGCGCCAGTGCTTCGACGTCGGCGTGGGCGAAGGTGCGGATCATGATGCCGTCGACGTAGCGCGACAGCACCCGGGCGGTGTCTTCAATGGGCTCGCCACGGCCGATCTGCACGTCACGCGGCGACAAAAAGTGGGCGGTCGCCCCCAGCTGTGTCGCCCCAACCTCGAAGGAGACGCGGGTCCGTGTGGACGACTTCATGAAGATCATCGCCAGCGACATGCCGGCCAGGGGCTTCGCGGTGTAGATGCGCGCGCGCATCCGCTCGGCCAGGGCGCAGAGGGCCAGCGTCTCGGTGGCCGAGAAGTCGCGGATATTGAGGAAATCGCGATGCACGCGCACGGGGCGAATCACCAGAGGAGGCGGACCGCGATGCCGGGGCCCGACGGGCCACGCAGTCGACGGGACAGCTGCCGAAGGAAGGGTGCAAATCTATGCAGACTGGCTGCATACAGGCACCCCGGGCGGTACATTCGCGCATGCCTCGCCCGGACCCCTCGCTGACGGCCCCTGTGGCCCCCCAGACGCTCACCACGCAGCAGCGTCTCCGCTCCATTGTGGGCGGCTCCATCGGCAACCTGGTGGAGTGGTACGACTGGTACGTCTACTCCGCTTTTTCGCTCTACTTCGCGAAGGCCTTCTTCCCGCCCGCCAGCCAGACCGCGCAGCTGCTCAACACGGCAGCGGTCTTTGCGGTGGGCTTCTTCATGCGGCCGGTAGGCGGATGGCTGCTGGGGCGCTACGCCGACAAGCATGGGCGCCGCGCGGCGTTGAGCGCGTCGGTGCTGTTGATGTGCGGGGGCTCGCTGCTGATTGCCTGCGCGCCGACCTATGCATCGGCGGGGGTGCTGTCGCCGGTCCTGCTGGTTCTGGCGCGGTTGCTGCAAGGGATCAGCGTGGGCGGTGAGTATGGCGCGAGCGCGACGTATCTGAGCGAGATGGCGGGTAC
>JBEIUK010000307.1:0-2586 GCA_040374415.1 Gemmatimonadaceae bacterium
CCCAAGGTGCACGCGACGCTCAGGGAGAGCAGCAAGAACACCAGCGCGCGCCCACCCAGGCGGCCAATCGTGCGCGCGTCTGGAGCGGAGGTGATGCCGACGATGAGACTGGAGACCACCAGCGGAATGATCGTCATGCGGATCGCATTGACGAACACGGTGCCGAGCGGCTCGATCCACGACACCGAGGCCAAGAGCCAGGCGTTCTGGCTGGTAGCGATCCCGATGCCGAGCCCGAGGCCGGCCACCAGGGCAATGAGGACCTTCGTGGTGAGCGACATGCCCCAAGCTATGGAGCCGTCCGGAGCTCCGCCACAGCGGGGTGGGTCGCGTGGTGCGCCCACCCCCCTGTGCTTAGTGGCGCGGGCGATCGGCCCATGCCACGGCGCGTTGGCGCGAGGTCCCTAAGCCTTCCACTGAGAGCTCGACGACATCACCGGGGACGAGAAAGCGTGGGGGCTTGAAGCCGAGGCCCACACCGGCCGGTGTACCGGTGGAAATGATGTCGCCGGGGAGCAACGTCATGAAGTGCGAGATGTAGCTGACCAGATGGGCCACGCCGAAGATGAGCTGGGCCGTGGTGCTCTGTTGCATGCGCGTGCCATTCAGGTCCAGCCAGAGGGGCAGCGCTTCCGGGGTGGGAATTTCATCGCGCGTGGCGAGCCAGGGGCCCAGCGGTGCAAAGCTGTCCCAACTCTTTCCCTTGATCCATTGGCCACCACGCTCCATCTGGTAGGCGCGCTCGGAGTAGTCGTTGTGGAGGGCGTAGCCTGCCACGTAGGACAGCGCGTCGGCTTCGGACACGAGCGTGGCGCGGCGCCCCATGATGATGGCTAGCTCCACTTCCCAGTCGCACTTTTCGGAGCCGGGCGGGATAAGCAGGTCGTCGTACGGGCCGACGAGCGCCGTGGTGGATTTCGCGAACAGAATGGGTTCGGTCGGAATGGCGGCACCGGTTTCTGCCGCATGGTCCCGATAGTTGAGCCCCACACAGATGATCTTCGATGGGCGCGCAATGCAGGCGGCCCACCGTTCGTGATCACGCACCACTGGAAGCGCGTCGCCGTGAGTGGACACCCACGCCGCGAGGCGGTCCAATCCGTCGGTCCCGAAGAATGGTTCGGTCCAGTCCTCGCCAAAGGCCGACGCATCACGCCGCTGTCCAACCTCGTCCATGATGCCGGGCCGCTCGGCGCCGACTGGGCCAAATCGAATGAGTCGCATGGGTTCTGTGAACGGGAAGGGTCAGGGATGCAGCGTGAGCTTCTGCACACGCCAGTTCAGGATCTCAGCGACCCAGAGTTCGTTTTCTGAGGGGCAGACGATCTGGTGGATCCAACCGAATTGCTTGGGCTGCTTCCCCGCCTCGCCGAGCACGCCCAGCACCTTACCGTCGAGCGTCAGCTTGTAGATGCGCCCCGGAACCGCGTCGGAGACGTAGAGATGTTGCGTGGCCCCTGGGGTGATGCAGATCGCCCATGGGGCGCCGGAGACCGCCAGCGGATTCCCACCGCTTCCCGGCGCCGCGCCACTCATGATGTTCGGTTCCTTCGTGTACGGCACGTCGATGGTGATCATGCGGACCGGGTTGCCGTTGGGATCGAAGACCTGAATCCGGCGGTTCGTGCGGTCGCCAATGTAGATGTTGCCTTTGGCATCACTCGCGATGGTGTGCAGGATGTTGAACTGCCCTGGGGCGCTCCCGCGGGAGCCCCACGTCTTCAGCCAGCGGCCGTCCTTGTCGATCTTCACGACGCGTGAATTGCCGTAGCCATCGGCCACGAAGATGTTGCCGTCGAGATCCCACGCCACGTCGGCCGGGCGATTAAAGGTGCCCCAGCCGGCACGCGGCTCCTGACCCGCTGGGAGCGCGGCTGGGGTTTCCACCGCCTCCTCGCGGCGACCGAGCACCATGGTGACACGGCCGGCCGGGTTGAACTTGACGATCATGTTCGTCCCTTCGTCGGTCGCCCAAATGTTGTCGTCCTTGTCGACGCGGACGGTGTGGGCGAAGGCGAACCCGTAGAGGTTCTTGCCGATTTCGCGAACATACTTTCCCGTCTGATCAAACTCGAAGAGCTGCGAGGCCGTCGCGCCGTGCACCGTGGAGCGCTCGCCGGTGCGCGTGAAGACAAAGACATGGCGCTTCGAGTTCATGGCGAGGCCCACCACTTCCCCGAAGTGCAGGTCGGTCGGCATGGTGAAGGGGTTCACCTTCGTCTCGAAGCGAATTTCCGGGACGGCGGCCGCACCGGCCGTACTTTGGGCCTGAAGGGCCGGGGCCACCGTAACGGAGAGGGCGAGAGGCAGCGCGAGGGGCAGCGCGAATACCCGGGCGGACGGGCGGAACCGAGACATACGGGGCACCGGTGGGGGAATCGGGGCGGGCAGCGGGGCGGCTGAGGAGGGGCAGCCCCGCCTGACGCGGCGAATTTGCCACCGGGGGCCGGGGTCGGCCAGCACGGGCGGCCAGTGACCTGCGGGGTCGGCCTCCCGCCGGCGCCGCTGCGGGTCCACTTTTCCTACCGTTGGTCACTCGTTCACCCCGTCCGACCCCGCCCATGCATCCGTCCCGCCATTTCCTGA
>JBEIUK010000025.1:0-20004 GCA_040374415.1 Gemmatimonadaceae bacterium
CCTCACATCGTATGTGGTGCACCCGGGCTTGTTGTGGCCCGCACCGCGCGGCGGGGGCGGTGGTAGGGGCGGTGGGTTGGGCGGCGGCATGGGTGGTCGCCGCGGCCGCGGCGGCCTCTGAACGCACAAGCGCCCCCGCCGGATCCGGTGGGGGGCGCTTGTTTTGCGCTGGTTAGCGGAAGGCGCTCTTAGTCCAGACGGCCACGACACCACACCCGGGATCACGTCGCATCAGTTCCGCAGGCACGGTAAGCCGCTGCGCATAGACCTCCACCGCGGCTACGTCGCTCGGGGAAATGGTGTTGAGATACTCCGAATCTATCTGTTGAACGCCGTCCACCAGGAGCATCGCCAGGCACTTGTCGGTGCCCGTGGATTGCAGCCACAAGTTGAAGCGGCGACCATTGGCGGACTGCGTTTGCACGGTGAGACCAGCAAAGCCGGTGAAGACCGCCGCGAGGGTGGCCCGACGTCCGATTTCGGTGGAATCCATCGCGGCCCCGAAACCCTGCCGGCGCCGCTCCTCATACCCCTGCGCGTTGCGGCTCCGGTTCCCGCTGGCCAGCACCTTCATGGCTTCCAGATTGGTGACGCGACGGAGCGCCGACGCAACCGTCACGGTGTCGCCGGCCAGCACATCCACCACGGTGGAGATCGGCGACATGCCGATGGCGGTCACGTCGAGTTGCCGTGTGCCGGTCGGGGCACCGCGCAGGGTGTACCGACCGGTGGCATCGGTGCGGGCTTCCAAGACATCGTCCAGGATGGCGCGAGCGCCGACCACCGGTTTGCCGGTGGCATCGGTGACGACGCCGGAAATCGCCCCGCGGCGGCTTGAATCCGTTGGTGCGGTGCCTGGAATCATGACATCGCGCCGACGCACCCGATCGATGGAGCCGCCAAGGGCAATCGATCCAGAGCTGTTGCTCAGGTAGGTGGCCTTCACCTGCAGTTGCGTGTTGAGCGGCACGCCGCAGACGGCGTAGCTCCCCTGCGCATCGGCCTGCGATTCATTGCGCCAGCGACGCTGCGAGACCGCCGGCGCATCCTTGGTCCCCTTGTTCACCAGATCGAGCCAGGACACTTCCACGGTGGCCTGCGGCACCAGCTGCTGCTTGGCCGCCTCGCGAACGCTGCCATAGACCAACCCACTGTCTTTCACCGGCACCGGGATGACCCCGCAAGCCGCCCGCCAGAGGGTCGCGAACGACGGCACCGCCAGTGTTACGGGTGTTTTGCCATCGGTCACGCTGACCCGGGCGGTGGCGCCAGACAGCCCCAGTGAATCGAAGACGGCATGCTGCAGGCTGAGGGTATACGTCCCCGGCGGCACCGTGTCGAAACTGAAGCGCCCGCGGGCATCGGTGCTGGCGCTCCGTCCCCGCTCCATCAACAGCACAAAGCCATCGGCCAGCGGCACGCCGCGCAAACTGTCAAAGGCGATCCCCGACACCGTGACACGCCGGGCAGCGGGCGATCCCTGCGCTGACAGCGACGACGAGAACGATGACGACAGCGACGACGCGAACAGTGCCGGCGCGGCGACCCCCATCGCGACCGCGCTCCCCAGCATCATCCGAAGGCGCACGACGAGTCTCTTCACTTCGCCAGCCGCGCCTTCACCAGCTCCGAGATCCGGAGCTCGATGCCGCCGCGCGTGGCGCAGTCGGAGTAGGCCTGATTGTAGGTGGCCGGCCGCGCCTTGGCTTCCACCACGGTGGTCAGCGTGGCCGATGACGGGCCGGCGGCGGTGACGGTGGTCAACACGCTCAAAAACACATCGTACGAGTCGGCATTCGGGCCGATCTGCGTATTGCCGCAGTCGATATAGCGGCTAAGCGCCGTCTTCCCGAGCCGCTGCCGGATTTTCATCCCCTCATTGCCGATCGACTTCTTGCCCTGATCGAGCGTGGTGAGGGGAATCCCCACCGAATCAAAGACCGCCGGCAGCACTTTCCAGACGGCGTCAACGGCATACGGCAGCGTCGCCACATCGGGAGCCGCACTGTTGGCGACCGCCAGCAAGCCGGCCCCCATGATGCCGGTGGTCTGCTGGGCCGGCCGAGCAGCACCCGCGGCAAGCGACGACCCGCCGCCAGACGCACAGCCAGTCAGCGCGCTCAGGGCCAACGGGAGGGTCAGCAGCGCGGTCGACGCGACGCGAGCCATCAGGCCCGTGTGCGGGGCTGAACGTGGGGTGGAATCAGGCATCGGGGGCTCCAACAGCGAGGTGGGAGAGAACCATCACCCTGAAGCATACGCCAGCACGCCCCTGTCAGCCAAGCGGTGCAGAAAAAGGCTACGGGCCCCGCTTCGTCCACACCAGCATCACCCCACACTTCGCGTTGAGCTGGCTGTAGCGCCCCGGTGTTTGCGCCGCGGTCGCATAGAACTCCACCCCCGCGATCTCGCCCACGGGAATGGTGTTGATGTCAAAGGGCTCCGTGGGGCGGCCGCCGTTCATCAGCCGGTCGTCGAGATACACCTGCGCGTAGCAGCCGCACTCAATGCCCCGGCTGACTTCCGCGTTCGTGGGGCAGTAGAAGCCTTGCTCGCGGAAGTCATCCATCCCAAACATGCAGGGCCCGCCCTTGCCGGAGCTCACGCCACACTCAATCGGCTTGCCGTCGGCATTCTGTCCCAGTCCGCCCTTCGGCAAGATGTGATTGGGTGCCCGGCGACTGATCACCCAGCCATGATCGCCGCGCCCTTGCACCGCCGAGAACCCCGAGCGATTGGCGAGGGCGTCGGACAATCGCCGCCCTCCCATCGGGGCAAAATCTTCGGCGGTCATGAAGCGGCCAATCCCGAGCCGTCGTCGCTCCTCAAAGGCCACTGGCGCACCGCTCGCCAAGACACTGACGGTGGGGAGTGACGTGCCGGCTGTGGCCACCACGCGGCTGACAAAGGGCACCGTCACCAGCATGCTGTCCAACGGCAGGTCGACGCGGGCGAAGCGGCGCGCACCCGGGACCCGGGTCGTCGTGGGGCGTGCCCCCATCGGCACCAGTTGGTCCGATTCGAGCTGGAGGGTGATGGCCGAATCGGTGGGGATGCCGCACAGGCGGAAGGTGCCTCCCGGATCCACCTGTCCCCGCACCCGCCAGGTCGACGCGTCGCCACTCGTGGCCTCACCACTCGTGACCTCACCATTGGTGGCGTCACCACCCGACCGCCAGCCGCCCACCACCCGAAGCCCTGGGGGAATTGGGATGCCCCCCGGCGTCGCCAGTTGCCCCACCAGCACACCGGAGACGGTCGCCGTACCGCAGGTCGCTTCGAGCAGCTCGCTGAGCGCTGGGGTGTACAGCGAGACGGGGCGGGTACTGTCATCGATCGTCACGGCGACCCGCGCCACAGCCCCAATGGAATCGAGCCACGGGGTCCCCACTTCGGCGAGATACCGCCCGCGCGCGACCCCCCCAATGACGAAGGTGCCCGTTGCGTCCGTGGCGCCCTCATAGGGGGTGTCCAGCAGGCGAACCCGGGCATCCGGCACAGCGACGCCCGTCACGGAATCCCGCACGGTCCCCGTCAGGAGCTGCACGCTGCTGCCGGCCGATGTCCCACGTGCGGTGCGGGACGCCACCACGGCGTCCGGCACGGTCAGGCGCAACGCCGTCAGGCGATCGGAGACGACGTGCGCCACACGCACCACCTGTGATCGATCACGCCACGCCGACCACTCGATGGCGTGGCCGGTAATGAGCCCTCGGCAGACACGGATGACTCCATCGCTGCCGGTTATGCCCCCATCGGCGACCGTCGTCCAGACGCCATCCTCCAGACGGCGAAGACGCCAGGACACGCCCACCGCGGGGAATCCGGTCGGGGTCACCACACGACCCAGCAGCCAGCTGCGATCCGGCTGCACATCCATCGTCGAACAACCAGCAGCCACGAACCCCTCGGCGCTGGGGACGGTGATGGATCGCGCCACCGTCCCCCCGCTCCGCGCGACCACCCGCTGCCCAGTGGGAATCAGCACCCCCAGCGCCTGCAGACGGGGATCGTCCACCATGAGCGGGTATGGGCCCGGGAGGAGCTGCGTGAACGTGGTGTACCCGAGGCTGTCGGTGCGCGCCTGATAGTCGGTGCCGGCAAGGCGGAGCGTCACACCGCTCGCCGCTTCCCCCTGTGGCGTCGTGGCCGACACGGCGAGGCGCCCCAATGGTGCCTCCCAGCGGTCCGCGTCGCGCCACTCCGCGGCGGCGAGGACGCCACCAATCTCACGGATCGCGTACGACTGCGTGCTGATCCCGGCGGCCGTCACGACGGTGTCCGCAGCGCCGACCAAACGCAGCGCCCATGCCTCGATAAAGGGGACGCCGGCGGCCAATGTGCGGAAGCGGACAAATCCCCCGGCATTGAAGCCGGCGGCAAGGGGTTCCACCCCCACATAGGTGAACTCCAGATCGTGCAACACGCGCTGCGCCGTGTCGATCCAGAGCGTCCCGTCGATATCCACCCGATCGCGCCGACGCGACGCAGGGGTAAAGTGCAGCCCCACCTGCCCGTGGCGCGAACTGTCCGGCAGCGCGGCCGGATCCGCGAGACTGAAGCAGTAGCCTCGCTGGAAGGCGGCATCCAGCAACACCTCGGCGTCGGGGCCGAAATAGGTGTAATCGCCACTCCGTCCCGTGCGGAAGCCGCGCTGGACGAAGTCACGGGCGCTCTGGACCGCGTCAAAGGAGGTGCGAGCGGTGCGCGAGCTGTCGAGGCGCACCGTTTGGGACTCGATGGCCACGCCATCCAGATCGAGGCGGCGTTCGTAGCGCAGCACCTGAAGACGCGTCGGGGTGCGCTCTGCGGCCACGACGGCCGCCAGCAGCCCCGCACGCGCCTGATCGAGCATGGCGAGGGCCTCACTCCGGTCCAGGCGCACCGGACACCCCTGATCCGCCGCGACATCAATGGCCGCGAGCGTTCGCGGCATGACGGCAAGCCGGAGGTCAAAGGCGGTGGCCGCATCGGGGATCGGGACCGTCACCGGCCGAAAACCCAGATGCATCGCCTGCAGCTGGACGGCGGCGGTCGGCCGGGGGAGGCGGAACTGACCGGCGCCGCTGGTGACCGTGCGCGCGACGGACGCGCCGGTGGCGTCGAAGAGCTGCACGACCGCACCGGCGATCGGGGCGCCGGTGACGCTGTCGCGCACCCCGCCGCGCAACTCGGTGCGCGCGTCACGGGACTGAGCCTGTGCACGACCAACCGAGAGCGTTCCGGCGATCACGCACAGCATCCCCGTCATCCACCGTCGCCAGACCATGACCCGGAAGCTACCGACGCATTGAGTGGTGGGCCAGCACTGCTCCCTCACGCGAGGTCGCGTAGCTTTAGGGATGCATCGACTCCGTCGGCTTGCCGCCCCCCCTCTTCCGGATCGCCCCTCCGCGAAGGACCACCAACCGCGTCACCAATCGGCAATGGCCGGGGTGCTGGCCGCGACGGTGGGCATCGCCGCCGTGACGATGACGGCCTGCGCCCGGCCGGACGCGACCGATCCCCGGTTGGTCCCCCAGTACGTGCACGCGCTCTACGGCACGATCCGGGTCGAACAGCTCTCGGCGCCGGTGGCCTCGCGCTTGACGGCGTACGCCAGCACGGCGCTCTATGCCGGTCTCGCCGCGGTGCGTCCCACCATGCCCCGCCTTGAGGGCGCGGTGCAGGGGATTCCAGCGTTGCCCACGGCGGAGCAGCCACAGGACTATGACGCCACCGTCGTGGCGGTGAGCGCAGAGCGCGTGATGCTGGATGCGCTATTGCGAGAAGCGCTCCCCACCACCCGGACGGCGCTCACGCGGCTGGCTGATTCACTCCTCGCGGATCGTCGCACCCAGGGCGTGTCGCCCGCAATGGCCGAGCGCTCCGTGGCGTTCGGCACCCGTATTGGTGCGGTGCTGGTGCAGTGGGCGGACGCCGATGGTTTTGCCGGAACGCGCGGGCGCCCTTACGCGCCGCCGGTAGGCGCTGGCCTCTGGGCCAACGATGCCCCCGCGGCGTTGTACAGCACGCAAAATCTCTCGGGCGCGAGTCAGTTCATCGCCCTCGACAATCCCGCGAATCAACAACGCACCGCGAATCTGAGCGATCGCGCGCTGATCCTCAGCCGACCGAAGTCGGCGGGCACGAAGACGCTCCACGCCGCGAATATTGCTGGGGTCACCGAACCGTATTGGCGCGAGCTGCGCCCGTTTGTGTTGACGGCATGGAATCAGTGTTCCATCGCGCCGCCGCCGGCGTATTCCCCGGACACCCTCTCGGAACTCGCCCGCAACGCCCGCACCGTGCGCGACACCAAGGGGCAGCTGACCGCCGAGGACCGCGAGATCGCGCTGTACTGGGCGGATAACGCTGGGGAGTCCGGCACCCCCGTGGGACACTGGCTCTCGATTGCCAGCCAGATGATCAGCGAGCGGCACCTCACGACGAATCAGGCAGCGCAGTTGGTGCTCGCGACCGCACTCGCACAGGCGGATGCCTTCATCGCGGCGTGGGGCTACAAGTTTCAGTACAATCTGCTCCGTCCACGGATGTACATCCGGCAACAGCTCGATCCCACCTGGGAACCGCTGATCCCCACGCCGCCCTTCCCGGAATATCCCTCCGGCCACTCCACGCAGTCGGCCGCAGCCGCTGCGGCCATTACGGCCATACTCGGTGCGACCCCCTTTGCCGATAGCACCAGCGTCTCCCTCGGGCACACGGTCCGTCGCTTCCCCTCGTTCGCGGCGGCGAGCGACGAAGCCGGGCGGTCGCGGGTGCTTGGGGGCATTCATTTCCCGATCGGCAACACGGCCGGCCGGGAGCTGGGGCGCTGCATTGGCGCGCAGGTGGTGAACGCATTGCATCTGACACCGATCTCTTCGACCACACCGTGATGTTCACTCTGCAAATCCCCCGGACAACCTCGCCGGTGCGCGTCGCAACGGGTGCCCTGCTATTGCTCGGGGCAATGGCCTGCTCCCGCGAGGTGGCGCCGACCTGGCATGAGGACGCCGGGGCGCGCTGGCAGGAGCTGACGGTGCCACGCGGGAAGACGGGCTTCACGCGCATGGAGGCCGGGAAGACCGGCGTGCGCTTCCAAAACGTGGCGACCGAAAAAATCCTGGTCGGGAACCGGAATCTCGGGCAGGGGGCTGGTGTCGCCCTTGGCGATGTCGATGGCGACGGTCGACCCGATCTGTTCCTGGCCCGCACGGAAGGGTGCAGTGCGCTCTATCGCAATCAAGGCAATTGGAAATTTGAAGAGATCACGACGCGGGCACGTGTGGGCGCCTGTGACCGGCATGCCACCGGTGCGGCCTTCGCCGATGTCGATGGCGATCATGATCTCGATCTGGTGCTGGTCACGGCGACCGGGAAGAACGCGATTTTTCTGAATGACGGCAGCGGACGCTTCACCGAACGGCGCGATCTGGGGCTTGATACAGTGGGACGTGGCGCCACAACGGTGGCCATGGCTGATGTCGATGGGTCCGGTCGCCTCGCCCTCTTCATCGCGAATTACAAGCCGTACAACGTGGATGACACCATCCCGCCACAGCAGCGGGCGTTCAACCAGATGGTGAAGGAAGTGCGTCCCAAGCAGTATGAAGTGGTCCCGGAGCACCGGCGCGACTACAAGGTGGTGATGCGTCCGGACATGGGGGGGATGCGTCTTACGCAGCGGGCCGAACCCGACGAGTTCTACGTGAATGATGGGACCGGGCACTTCACCCGTGTGCCCATGACCACCGGACGGTTCCGCGATGCGAGCGGCAAGCCACTCGCTGAAGAGTTTGAATCCTTCGGACTCTCCGCGCGCTTTGCCGACTTGAACGGCGATGGCGCACCGGATCTCTACGTCGCCAATGATTTCGAGGATCTCGATCAGCTCTGGTGGAACGACGGGACGGGGGGCTTTCGGCTCGCCGACTGGCGCTCGCAGCGGGTCATGAGCAATTCGGCGATGGGCCTGGATGTGGGTGATGTGAACGGCGACGGTCTGCCGGATCTGTTTACGACGGACATGATGGCGAATGATCCGCGTCGGGCGAAGACGCAGATCCCCACGCACACGTCGCTGCCGAAAAAGCCCGGCGAGATGGCGCTGCAGTTGCAGCAGCAGCACAACGCCCTCTTCCTCAACCGGGGCGATGGCACCTTCACGGAGATGGCCACGGCGGCGGGCGTCGCCGCGAGCGGCTGGTCGTGGGGCACGACGTTCATGGATGTCGATCTCGATGGCTGGCAAGATCTGCTCGTCGCCAATGGCCATCTGTGGGACATCATGGATGCCGATGTGCAGGAAGGGTTGCAGAATCGCTTGAACGAAATCCCCTGGCAGATGATCAAGTGGCAATTCCCGCCGCTCAAACTGCGCAATGTGGCCTTTCGGAATCGCGGCGATCTCACCTTCGAGGATGTCACCGCGGCGTGGCACTTTGGCGTGGAAGAGGACATCTCCCATGCGATCGCCACGGCCGACATCGACGGCGACGGCGATCTCGATGTGATCATCAATCGGCTCAACGCCCCGGCACTGCTGCTGCGCAACGATGCGGCGGCACCGCGGGTAGCGGTCAGGTTGCTGGGGAGTGGGCTCAACACGCAGGCCGTTGGGGCGCAGGTCACCCTCGAACATGGGGCCGTGGCAACGCAGTCCCATGAAGTCACCGTCGGCGGGCTCTATTTGTCGCACAGCGACTATGTCATGAGCTTTGCCATGGGCGCCTCGGATTCTGCGCGGCTGGTCGTCACGTGGCGTAACGGACAGCGCACCGTGATTCCCCGGGTCCGTGGCAACCGGAGGTACGAGATTCAACAGCCAGCGGCGCCAACAGGCGCGGTGGCCGCGCGGGACCGTGCGGCGGCCGTTGCCCCGTCGCTCTTTCAGGACGCGACGGCACAGCTGGGCGGTCACCGCCACGTTGAAAATCCCTTCGATGACTGGGATCGGCAGTTCCTCCTCCCGAACGCTCTGTCGCAGTTGGGCCCCGGGGTGTCATGGGTGGATGTCGATGGCGATGGCGCCGAGGATCTCGTGATCGGTGCAGGGAAGGGCGGACGCGTCGCCGTTTTTCACAACGACCGCGGCACGCTGGTGCCGCAGCCCGCAACGGGACCGGTCGCCCCCGCTGACTTCACGAGTGTCTTGGGCTTCACGCAGCGCGGACAGACGCGACTGATCGCGGGCGTCGCCACCTGGGAGCTGCGTGACGAAAAGGCGATGGCCGCGCAGCCGGCCGCCGTGGGAATGACCGTGCAGGGTGGACGGCTCTCAGCGTCGGCCTCCGCGGTCGTGGGTTCGCACGATGCGTCCACCGGTCCCTTGGCGCTCGGCGACGTCAACGGTGACGGCGCGCTCGATCTGTTTGTCGGTTCACGGGCGCTGCCACTCCGCTATCCGATGCCCGCCTCGTCCGGGTTGTTCCGGAATGTGAATGGCACCTTCGTGCTGGACACCGCCAACGTGGCGGTGCTGCGCTCAGTTGGCATGGTCTCCTCGGCGATGTTTGCCGACATGAACGGCGACGGGCATGCGGACCTCGTCCTGACACGCGACTGGGGGGCCATCTTGTTGCTGCTCAACGATGGTCACGGACGCTTGCAGCCCGCGCCGGCATCGTGGGGGTTGGATGGCTACACGAGCCAGTGGAATGGGGTGGCCGCCGGTGATCTCAATGGTGATGGCCGTCTGGATCTGGTGGCCACGAGCTGGGGTCGTAACACGGGGGTCGTTGCGGACAGTGCGCGTCCGGTGGTGCTCACCTACGGGCCGTTCGGGGCCGCGGGTGAGACGGAAATGTTGGTGGGGCGGCAAGACGCGCGCGTGAAGGGGCTCGCGCCGCTCAACAGCTTTGCCCGCGTGCGCATGGCCGTGAAGGACATCGTGGGTCGGGTCAACAGCTTCGCCACCTATGCGGACGCCTCCGTCGAGAATGTGCTCGGGGCCGCGATGATGTCCACGCAGCGTCTCGAGGCACGCACGCTCCTGCACACGGTCTTCGTGAATACCGGCACGCACTTTGTGGCGATGCCGCTCCCCGATGAAGCGCAGTGGGCGCCCGCCTTTGGGGTGGCCATTGCCGACTTCGACGGCGACGGCGCGCAGGATGTGGTCCTCGGACAAAACTTCTTCCCCACGAGTGTGGGAATGCCGCGGCTGGATGCCGGGCGCAGCCTGCTGCTGCGTGGTGACGGCAAGGGCGGCCTGCTGCCCCAATCGGCGCACGCTTCAGGGCTTCGCGTCTTCGGCGATCAGCGCGGTGTGGCCTATGCGGACTTCACCGGCGATGGCCGCCTGGATCTGGCGATCACGCAAAACGGGGACAGCACGCGTCTCTTCGTGAACCATGGCGCCACGGCCGGGTTGCGGGTCCGCGTCCGTGGCGGTGCCGACAATCCCACCGGCGTGGGCACGCAACTCCGTCTCGTCTACGGCACCCGTCGTGGCCCCGTGCAGGAAGTGCAGGCCGGTGCCGGCTACTGGTCGCAGAACGGCGCCGTGCTGGTGTTCGGGCAGGCGGCCACGCCCACGGCGGTCTGGGTCCGCTGGCCCGGGGGCGTCGAGCAACAGATCCCCGTGCCGGCCGGCGCGCGCGAGGTGGTCGTGTCGCGCTAAGGCACGACCACGCGATGCCGAGGTGATTACGGATCGCGACCGTTCGGGATGCGCGTCCAGATGACGATCGTCCCGCACGGCGTGGTGTTGGCGCCCACGGGCTGGAACTCAATCGGGATCGTGGAGAAATACGGGTACAGCTCCATGGCCTCCACGGTGTTCGAGGCCAGTTCGTCCACTTCCATGCCATGGGTGCGCGCCCCGTCCAGCCAGATATCGGGCTGACAGAGGGTGCTGCGCGCTCCGACATAGGCCGAGAAACGCACGCGCGTGCCGCGCACCACGACCACGCCCCGTTTGGTGCGCAGCACGTCACTGAGGCGATACGCCCCACGCTCCACAATCTCCGCGCGCGTGATGAACTGGCCGACCCCGCGTCGGCGGCGCTCTTCAAAGTTCCGGAGCCACAGCGCCCCACGGGTGCGAGATTCCACCACGTTCACTTCCGCCAGCTGCGGGGGCGTCGGGTCCAACTGCACGAACACCGTGTCCCACCGCCGATTGCGTGACGTCAGCGGCAGCGTCATCGGCCGATAGCCAATCAGCCGGAACTGCACCGTCACCTGCCCAATTTCGCCAGTGCTCAGGTCAAATCGTCCCCGGGCATCCGAGAAGACCATCATCCCCGGGATGGACACAGAGACGCCTTCCAGCGGCACGCCAAGCGTGTCCCGGACATAGCCAATGAGCGGGCGTCGGGGCACGGGCGCTTCTTGCGCACGCACGGCCGTGGACAGCCACGCGAGCGCACACAGGCCGACCCAGAGGGCCGACAGACGGGGACGGGACGTCATGCCCGCAATGTGTACCGACGCCATCCCATGGGGTAGAGTGTAATTCGGGACGCCTCCCGAACCCCGTACATGGCGATCCCGTGAGCCCGGCGGCAACTTTGCGCATGCCTTTCTTTGCCGTTGTGCGGGGTGCGACCCGTCGCACCGATCCCCGGTGGTCCCGTCGGCGTGCGGGGCCCGCAGTCGTTCATACGGTCGTGACCGCGGCCCTCCTCGCGCTGCCCGTTGCCCCCGAGCACGCCCTGCAAGCCCAGCCGGTGACTCCTGCGGCGCTATCGGCGCCCGATCCGTCCCGCATGCCGCCGCCGGGGTGGCCGTCCTCGCCCAAGCAGTACGACGCGATCAAGGTGGCCACCGACCTCATGATCCCCACCCGTGATGGCAAGCGGATGGCCACCGATCTGTACCGCCCTGGTCGCAACGGCGCGCCGGTCGACGGGAAGTTCCCCGTGCTGCTCAACCGCACGCCGTACAACAAGACGTCGCTCGCGGAGCAGGCGGTGTTCTACGCCGAGCGCGGCTATGTGGTGGCGATTCAGGACACGCGGGGACGCTACAAGTCCGAGGGGGTCTTCTCCAAAGTGCAGCCCATCGACGCCACCGACGGCTCCGATGTGGTGGAATGGCTGGCGAAGCAGCCGTACAGCACGGGTCAGGTGGGGATGTGGGGGACCTCCTTCTCCGCGCACATGCAGGCCGGTGCGGCCCAATATCACCCCGAAGCGCTCAAGGCCCTCCTCATCAACATGGGCGGGATGGCCAATGGGTGGGATCATGGGGTCCGCTATCGGGGCACGTACGAAATGGGACGCCAACTCACCTGGGCGTGGAGTCAGCTGTTGGCGGATGCGCGCACCCCCGACGTAAAAGCGCTCCTCACCCGCGAAAAAGTGGAGGATTGGTACAGCGCGCAGCCGATGCGTCGTGGTCTCAATCCGCTCTCTGTCGATCCGCAATACGAAGGCTGGTATTTCGACTTCTTCGAGCACGCGGACTACGACGCGTACTGGAAGGATCCCATGCTCGCCTGGGACGAACATTATCCGCAAACCTCGGACATCCCCATGCTGCACGTCGGGGGGTGGTTCGACATTTTCCTCGCCGGCACCTTCAAGAACTTCACCGAGCTGCGGAAGATCAAAAAGGCGCCGCAGTATGTGATGGTGGGCCCGTGGAAACATGGTGGCAACAACTTGCCCTACGCCGGCGATGTGGCGTTCGGTGACAGCGCTGCGATCATGGACTTCCTCACCGATTTCCATGTGCGCTGGTTCGATCATCATCTGAAGGGCGCGACCAATGGAGCCGAGCGTGATACACCGGTCCGGCTCTTTGTGATGGGCACCGGTGATGGCCATAAAGACCGCAATGGTCGCCTGATGCATGGCGGCTATTGGCGGACCGCCGATCAGTGGCCGCTGCAGGGCACCAAGTTTGTGCCGTACTACTTCCACGCCGACGGCGGGCTCCGCACCACCAAGCCCGCGGCGCGGAGCTCGGCCACCACCTACACCTTCGACCCCGCGCATCCCGTCCCCACCATTGGCGGCGGGGCATCGGCTCGGCTCAAAGACGGCGCCTTCAATCAGCGCGAAGATCCCCGCTTCCCACCGTCACAAGCCCCGTGGCTGCCCCTGCGCGCCCGCCCCGATGTGGTGGTCTTCCAGACGGAACCCCTCACCGAAGACGTCACGGTGATTGGCCCCATCAAGGTGACGGTGTACGCATCGGCGAGCACGGTCGATGCCGATATCACCGCCAAGCTGTTGGATGTCTATCCGTCGAGCGTCGATTGGCCCGGTGGCTTCGACATGAATCTGACGGATGCCATCGTGCGCGGCCGCTATCGGGTGACGCGCGATCATGCCGTGTTGCTGACGCCCGGCCAGGTGTATCCGTTCACGATTGATCCCTTTCCCACAGCGAATGTCTTCAAGAAGGGGCATCGCATCCGGGTCGATATCTCGAGCAGCAATTTTCCGCGCTTTGATGTGAATCCGAATACTGGGGAACCACTCGGGAAGAACCGCCGCATGGTGCCCACGAACATCAGCATTCAGCACAGCGCGCTGATGCCGTCGCATATGATCCTGCCGATCGCGCCAGCATCGTCGGCGCGCGCCCCCCGCTGAGCCGCTGATGCTGCTGACCCTCTGCGCGTATGGCATGGTGATCGTCTTCATGACGCTCATCATGACCAAGCGGCTTTCCCCTCTGACGGCACTGATCCTGGTGCCGGTGGCCTTTGGGCTGGGGGCCGGCTTTGCCCCGACGCTTGGCGAAATGATGGTCGCCGGCATCACCAAGCTCGCGCCCACCGGGGTGATGCTCATGTTCGCGATCTTGTATTTCGCGGTCATGATCGACGCGGGACTCTTCGAGCCGTTCGTGAAGCGTCTGGTGGGTTTGGTGCACGGTGACCCCATGAAGGTGGTGGTCGGGACCGCCGTGCTCGCGCTGCTCGTGTCACTCGATGGCGATGGCTCCACCACGTATATGATCACCACGGCGGCGATGTTGCCGCTCTACCATCGGCTGGGGATGCGCCCGCTGGTACTCACCTGCGTCACCATGCTTGCCGGTGGGGTGATGAACATCCTCCCGTGGGGCGGTCCTACCGCGCGTGCTGCGAGTGCGCTGCAGGTGGATGTGAGTCAGGTGTTTGTCCCATTGATTCCCGCCATGATCGGCGGCGCGCTCTGGGTGCTCTATGCCGCCTATCGGATGGGGATCGCTGAGCGGCGACGGCTCTCGGCGGGTGGCCCGCAGGCGATGGCCAACCGCCTGGTGCTGGCGGAGGAGCTGGCGAATCCCACGCCGGCGGACGACACGATGCACCGCCGCCCCGATCGGCTGGTGATCAATGCCGTGCTCACCTTGGTGCTGCTGGTGGCGCTGGTGAAGGCGGTGCTGCCGCTCCCCGTCCTCTTCATGCTGGGCTTCGCGGTGGCCGTCCTGCTCAACTATCCGACCATCGAGCAGCAGAAAGCGTTGCTGTCGCGCCATGCCGGCAATGTGCTGGCGGTGGTTGGGCTGATCTTTGCGGCCGGCGTTTTTACCGGCATTCTGTCGGGGACCAAAATGGTCGATGCGATGGCCGCCAGCGTGATCACGCTCGTTCCTGCGGCGCTGGGCCCCTATCTGGCGCTGGTCACGGCGGTATTGAGTCTCCCGTTCACCTTCTTCATCTCCAACGACGCCTTTTACTTTGGCGTGCTCCCCATTCTCGCGAAGGCGGGGGAGGCTTATGGCATCACCGCGGCGGAGATGGCGCGGGCGTCCCTGATTGGGCAGCCAGTGCATCTGTTGAGCCCTCTCGTACCATCGACCTTCTTGCTCGTTGGCCTCGCCGGCGTGGATTTTGATGACCACCAGCGCCACACGCTCAAGTGGGCGGCGCTGTCGGCGGTGGTGCTGCTGTGCGTTGGGGTGGTGACATTGGTGGTGCCGGTGATGGGGCACGCCGCGCGCTAAGACTGTGGGCTCCGGCTACCCGCGGGGCACCAGCGCCTCGATGAGCGCGACGGAACGCGCCGTCGCGCCGAGCTCCTGCCGGACCACCGTCTGCGCCGCCAGCCCCGCCGCCTGACGTGCTGCAGGGTGTGTGAGCCAGTGCGAGAGCGCCGCCTGCAACGCCGTGGCATCGGCCACCGACTGCGCCCCCCCGGCCGCAATGAGGAGCCCGGCCTCGCGGCTCCCCTGATACCGTGGGCCGAAGAGCACGGGCACGCCAAAGGCCGCCGGTTCTATCGTGGAGTGCAGCCCGGCGTCATGAAAGCCGCCGCCCACAAACGCGATATCAGCAAGCGCATAGAGATCGCCAAGGATCCCCATCCGGTCGACCAGCACCACGTCGGCCGCCCGAGCAGTGTCCTCGGTCAAAGTGGAGAGACGGGACAGGGTGCGGCCGGTCTCGCGGGCCCACCGTGCAATCGCGTCACAATGCGCAGCGGTTGGCTCATGCGGCGCAAGAATGAGCCGCAGCGATGGATCAAGGCGTTGCAGTAACGGCGCCTCGTCGCTGGGCCAGGTGCTTCCCGCGACCAGCGTCGGGCGATCGCTCGCGAGCATGCGCAGCAGCGCGCTCTCCCGATCCACCCGCTGCGCCCGCTCCCAGACCTGATCAAAGCGCGTATCACCCGTCACCTGCAGTACGGCCTTCGGCACACCCAGCGCCTGCAACCGGGACGCGTGCGCCGCATCGATGGCGCCCACCGCCTGCAGCGCCTGATACGCGGGCCCCACCAGCTGCTGCGACCACCACCCACGGCGCCCCGACTGTTCGGCTAGCGTTGCGCTGATCAGCGCCACCGGAATGCCGCGCGCATGGGCACGCGCCACCAGCACCGGCCACACGTCCAGCTTCGCAAAGACCAGCGCCGATGGACGGATCGCCTCGAGCAACGCATCGGCATCGTGCGCGCGGTCGAAGGGGAGATAATCGCAGATCTCCGCCCCCACCGTACTCGCAAACGCTTCGGCACTTGGCGAAAAGAAGGTGTAGCCCTGCTGCCACTCGGGATGGGCCGCACGCAGCGCTTGAGCGACTGGGCGAGCCTGCAAGCCTTCGCCAACAGAGGGCGCGTGCAACCAAATCAACGGGCGGGCGGGATCGCGAACGGCCCGCGCACGGGCCACCAACCGCGCGGTCAATCCCGCACGCGCGCGCAACGACCGCACGACCTTGTGCGGACTCGATGGCGCCAGGCGCGCCGCAAGCTGGGCGGCGCCCTGAGCGACGGCCGTCGCGATCGCGTACGGTACGGCGACGACCGGCTTCATCGACGGCGGTGGTGTCTCGGACACGGTATCAGACACCGCGGCCGCTCGGCCACCGCTCAGCGCGTCTTCCGACCGCGCGCCACCACCATCGCGGTGTCAATCGCGCGACGGAAATCCTTGTACGGCACGTTGCCTTCCACCAGGAAATCGCCAATGAGGAACGACGGGGTGGAGCGTACGCCCGCCTTCGTGGCTTGCGCCACATCGGAGGCGACGATCGCGCGGATGGCCTCCCGCTTCTGGCAGGCGGCAAAGGCGGGCAGGTCGAGCCCCACCTCGCGGGCGACACTCTCCAGCATCGGTTGGATGCTGACCAGCGATTCCACCTCATGCTGCCGCTTGAAGAGCCCCTCGGAATACGGCCAGAACTTGTCCTGCACGCTCGCACACATGGAGGCTTCGGCCTCGGCCCGGGCATGCTTATGGATCGAGGAGAGCGGGAGGTTGAGATAGGCGAAATGCACCTTGCCCGGGGTGATGTAGTCGCGCGTCACCCGCGCCATCGACGAGTCGTGCCACTGCTTGCAGTACGGGCACTGAAAGTCGCTGATCATCACCACCCAGATATCGCCCGCATCCCGCCCCAGTACCCGTCCCCGGTCCGCGCGGTAAATCAGCGCGGAATCACTGAGGGAGTCCGCCCGCCCCGCCGTCGTCGGCGTCAGGAGGGGGGCGGCCGCGGGCGTGCCTGCCACTGCGCCGGCGGCGGTGCTGGTCGGGGCGCCGGCGGCGGTCTTGGCGGCCGCGCCAGAGGCCGCGTCCGCCTTACTGCAGGCGGTGGTCACCACCAGCGCGAGGCCGGCCAGAGCGAGCAAAGCAGAACAGGTGCGGCGCATGGGTCGAAAAGGGGCCCGGGGGGATCGCGGTACGTCTGGAGAGAGTCTGGAGAACGGTAGCGCCGTTTCCTGCCCCGCGAAACAGCCGCACCCGGCGGGGGCGCTCCGGGTGACACTTTTTTCACGCGGCTGCGTACGAACACGGTACCGTGGCATATACTCCACCAAGAATGCGTGCCGTCGTTTCCCGCCTGCTGGCCGGCCTCCTCACGGTCGTCGGCCTTCTGCTCCCCGGACCGCTGCCAGCGCAGCAGCCCGGGGCGACGGCGTTGCCCGCACCCGTCGGGTACGTCAATGACTTCGCCGGGATCATTCCGGAAGAGGTCAAGGCGCGGCTCACCGACCTCACGCTGCGACTGAATGCCGCGACCAAGGGGGATCTGGTCATTGTGACCCTCCCCGACCTCGGTGGCCGTCCGCAGGAGGATGTGGCGCGCGAGCTCGGTCGGCAGTGGAAAGTGGGGGCCGATGCCAAGATCGGCGACGCTGCCCGCAATGCCGGCGTGGTCGTGCTGGTCGTCCCCAAGGAGACCTCCACCGACGGCCGTGGCCACTGCCGCATTGAGGTCGGGCAGGGGGCCGAAGGATTCATCACCGATGCGACGGCGGGAACGCTCTGCCGCGAAGCGGTCACGAACTTCCGGCTGCGCGATTACGGGGGCGGGATTGAGCTGATCGCCGGCACGCTGGCGGAGCGCTACGCGGCAAACTTCGGGGTAACACTCGACGGACAGCCGCGGCGGCAGAAGGCGAGACGTTCGTCGGAGGACATCACGCCCGTGATCAAGCTGCTGCTGATCATCCTCCTCATTCTGTTCCTGAGTTCACGGGGCCGGCGCGGTGGCGGGGGGTGCATCCCGATCCCCATCCCGGGGCCGCCGGTGGGGCGTGGTGGCTGGTCGTCGGGCGGCTTCGGCGGCGGCTTCGGTGGTGGTGGTGGTGGCGGTGGCTTCGGTGGGTTTGGCGGCGGCGGCGGCTTCAGCGGAGGTGGCGGTGGGTCTGATTGGTAAACCAGAGCGGACACGGCACTCCACCATGAGCGTGGAGGAGCTGGTCGCGCAGCTGCAGGCGGCCCTGGGGTCGTCGTTGGTCGGTGTCGTGCTGTACGGCTCCGCAGCCGTGAACGCACAGGTGGCCGGACACTCCGATCTCAACGTCCTCGTCATCGCGGAGACGCTCCCGGTCGAGCAGCTGCGGATTCTTGGGCAGACGGCCCGGGCGTGGGGGGAGGCGGGCCAAGCGCCCCCCCTCATGTTGACGCGTCGCGAGTGGGAAGGCTCGGCCGATGTCTTCCCCATGGAGTACGCGGACATCCTCGAGCGGCATCGCGTCCTGGCGGGCACCTTGCCGTTGGCGGGGATCGCGGTCCAGGCGGCGGACCTGCGGTTGCAAGTGGAACAGGAGGCGCTCGGGAAGCTGTTGCGGCTGCGACGGGCTATTACCGCCGCGGGCACCGATGTCGCTCGGCAGCGCGAGCTGCTGAAAGGCAGCAGCAGTGCCTTTCAGGTGATTCTCCGCAGTCTGCTCCGCCTCCTGGGTGAGCAGCCGCCGGCCGATGCCGCCGCCATGCTGGCGCGGATAGCCGAACGGACGGGGCTCACCATGGCGCCGTTCCTGCGGGTGCAACAGGTAGTGCGTGGAGAGGCGGTGTCCGATACGGAGGTGCCGGTCCTGGTGGCCGCGTATCTCGACGGCGCCGACGCGTTGTCGCGCTACATCGATCAGCTGGCGATCTAACGGCCGTCACGCGCAGTGGACGTGGCGGTGACAGACCAACCGATTTCGGCGAAGGGCCCGGCGCCGAAGTCATGCAGGACCACCGGGCCTGACATTTGACTCCCTTGAGAGGAAATCCCATGATGACCCCGCAGTCGGTGCGCGCGCCACGGCGCCTGCGTTCCCTGGCGGCTGTGCTGACGCTCACGATGCCGTTGTGGTTTGGCGCTTGTGGCTATAACACCATCCAGTCGTATGACGAACAGGCCGCGCAGGCCAAGCAGAACATCGATGCGCAGCTGCAGCGTCGTGCGGATCTGATCCCGAACCTCGTGAACACCGTGAAGGGGTTCGCTGGTCAGGAAAGCGATGTGCTCATCGGCGTGACCCGTGCCCGGGCCGGCCTTGTGGGCGCGTTGCAGAAGACGGGGGGCTCGGATCCGGCAGAGCTGGCGAACGCCAATCAGCAGCTGACGACGGCGCTCGGCCGCATGAACGTCGTGATCGAATCGTATCCGCAGCTCAAGTCCGATCAGAACTTCCTGAAGCTGCAGGATGAGCTGACGGGCACGGAAAACCGGATCGCCGTCTCGCGTACCGATTACAATGGCGCGGTGCGGCTGTACAACGAGTACATCCGGAAGTTTCCCGCCGTGCTGACGGCCAAGGCAACGGGTGCGAAGCCGCGTACCTACTTTGAAGTCACCGATGCGGCGGCGCGTGCCGCGCCGACCGTGGACTTCAGCAAGCCGTCCAAGCCGTAAGAACCACCGCGGGGATGATCGCCATGATGGCGGTCATCCCCGTGTGTTTACGGCGCGGCGTTTACGGCGCGGCCGGGGCTACCGGGCGCGGGAAGAGCCCTTCGCCCTTATGCACGGTCCACCCCGCGGGATTGAGCGTTGGGACGACATCGTAGCGGAGGTCGGCCACCTGGCCCACCCCACCCACCGTCTCCCAGAGTGCCTGCGCCTTGGTGGGCATGTACGGCGCCAGCAACACCGCTTGCCGCGCCAGCCGCCGAATAAGGGACGTGAGGCACTGCTCCAGCTCCCCACGCCGAGCCGGATCCTTCGCCAGCTGCCAGGGTGCCATCGCCGCCGTGTACTCATTCGCGCGCGCCGTCATGCGTGACACCGCCGACAGCCCGTCGTGCAGCAGCCAACCGCGCGATCCATCGAGCGCCGCATGGTACGCGGCGAGATCGGTGTGATCGTCCGCTTCGGCGTCAGGGACCGCGGCCGCAGGCACCAGACCACCGCAGTATTTC
>JBEIUK010000305.1:0-2607 GCA_040374415.1 Gemmatimonadaceae bacterium
CGCCCGCGCCCGTCCCATCCCGGATCCCGCGCGCGTGCAGGAGCATCTGTACGGCGATGGCCCAGATGCGGCACTCGGCGGACTCTCGCAGGCCGAGCGCGACGCGCTCGGCGGCACCGACGTGGCCGCCGACGAGGGCGAGATGCTCCGCTTCGCTGAAGGCGTGCGTCGGACGCTACGCCATGAGCTCGCGGTCAATCCCAAGGTGGTGGTCTTCGGCGAAGACGTTGGACGCAAAGGGGGGGTACACCTCGTCACCGAAGGGCTGCAGAAGCAGTTCGGCCCGGATCGCGTCTTCGATACGAGCCTGTCGGAAGAGGCGATCATTGGACGCGCCGTGGCGATGGCGATCAGTGGGCTCATGCCCGTCGCGGAAATTCAGTTCCGGAAGTACGCCGATCCGGCCACTGAGCAGCTCAACAACTGCGGCACGATGCGCTGGCGTACGAACAACCGGTTTGCCGCGCCCATCGTGGTGCGGATGCCGGGTGGCTTCGGCAAAGATGTGGGCGATCCGTGGCATAGCCTGAGCGATGAAGTGCGCTTCGCGCATGCGTACGGCTGGCAGGTGGCAATGCCCTCGAATGCCGCTGATGCCGTGGGGCTGTTGCGGGCCGCAATGCGCGGGACCAATCCCACGATCTTCTTTGAGCATCGCGCCTTGCTCATGACCGGCGACGGCAGCGCGCGCTATCCCGGCGATGACTATGTGCTTCCCTTCGGTCGACTGCGCACCGTGCGGACCGGTACCGACCTGACGGTGGTCACCTGGGGCGCCATGGTGCACCGGTGCCTCGACGCGGCAGATCGGTTCGACGGGACCGTGGAAGTGCTTGACCTGCGTACGATCGCGCCATGGGACCGCGAGGGCGTGCTCGCCTCCGTTCGAAAGACGCATCGCTGCCTGATCGTGCACGAGGACAATCTCACCGCCGGCTTTGGCGCGGAAATCGCCGCAGCCGTGGCCGCCGATGCCTTCTGGTTCCTCGACGCGCCCGTCGAGCGGCTCGCCCCGCGGGATATCCCGATGCCGTATCATCCGGTGCTACTGGATGCGGTGCTCCCGACAGCGACGGTGATCGGGGACGCGATGGCGCGGCTGCTCGCCCTCTAAGCCACCGCTTCAGCGGCGCGGTGCAAGCGCAACGGCGACCATCTCGAGGGATGGTCGCCGTTGCTGCATCAGAGTTGGTGCATCAGAACGGTTTGAACTCGTCGAATGGCTGTCGGCAACTCTGACAGACGTGAATGGCTTTGCACGCGGTGCTGCCGAATTCACTCTGTAGGCGGGTCTCGCGCGATCCACAAAACGGACACGGGACCGGCGTGCGCGCCCGCGTGAGCGTGATCAATCCCGGCGGGGCGGCCTTCGTTGGCGGAGCAATCCCGTAGGCGCGGAGCTTCTCCCGCGCCTCAGGACCAATCCAGTCCGTCGTCCAGGCCGGCGCATGCACCATCGCCACGGAGACCGAGGGAGCGCCCGCCGCGACCAGCGCGGCGCGTACATCGGCCTCGATCTCATGCATCGCCGGACAGCCGGAATAGGTCGGCGTGATCGTGACCTGCACCCCGTCCGGCTGCACCGACACGTCACGCACGATGCCAAGCTCCACCACGCTGATCACCGGGATCTCGGGATCCTTTACCGTCTCGAGGACTCCCATCACCTGCGCATGGGTCAGTGGCCACACCGCGGCCGCCCCCTCGCCCATCGTGCCGCCTACCAGCGGGCGCCGGGGTGCGCCCGCGCCACGCTCTGCATCGTCGCCAGCAAATGCCCGAGATGCTCCGTGTGCCGTCCGACACGACCGCCACGCTGCATTGGACCGTCGGCCGGAAGCGTCAACGTTGCGCGCTGCACCACATCCGCCACCATCGTGCGCCACCGGGCAGCCACGGCATCATGGTCAATCACCAGACCATGCGCGACGACCGCCGCATCGATCGCGTCCGGCGTCAGCAGTTCGCCCGTGAAGCGCCAGAGCCGGTCCAGCGCACGCTGGGCCCGGGTATGGCTCTCCTCGGTGCCATCACCCAAGCGGATCACCCACTCAGTACTGTGCCGCAGGTGATACGTGTCTTCCTTGAGCGACTTCGCCGCAATCGCGGCGACACGCGCATCCGTCGAATGGCGCAGCGCATCCCACGTCAGGACGCTCGCCACATCGAACAGGAACTGCCGCACGATCGTCTCGGCGAAATCCCCGTTGGGCTGCTCCACCAACAAGCAATTCCGGAAGGCGGTGCCATCGCGGAAATAGGCGAGCGCATCTTCGTCACGCCCCTGCCCTTCCACCGCTCCGGCCAACGCCAGCAGCGACGTAGCGTGCCCGATCAAATCGAGCGCCAGATTGGACAGCGCAATGTCCTCTTCGAGAATCGGACCATGCCCACACCACTCCGACAACCGATGCCCGAGAATCAAACGGTCATCACCCAAGCGCAGCAGGGCTTCGACCAACGGATCGCCCAGCTGCGGTCCACGCACTCCGGCCGGATTGAATGCCGGCCCCTTCGCCGCGGGCACCGCAACCACGGCGTCCTGCTGCTCGTCGTGGCTCAAAAGATCCGCACTCCGCGCGGGGCCACATAGTTCTGCGGATGCCG
>JBEIUK010000175.1:0-6295 GCA_040374415.1 Gemmatimonadaceae bacterium
ACCAGGATGAAAGACGAAGGGCCGATCCCCCTGCACCGTGTACGGCCGAGCGCGTCCAATCACCCCTTTGAGCACGTTTGTCACGACGCCGCTGAGCAGCACGGCCTCGGTGGCATGCAACCCGGCGTCGGCCAGCCCGGGATGGTGCGCCACACGCCCCACGGCATACGTCCCGGCGGAGAGGAGCAGCGCCCCCGGATCCCCCACGTCGCCGATCACGCCCAAGACCTGCCCCACCCCCGTCTGTCGCTGCACACTCGGCCGCTCGAAGGCGTGGGCGATGGCACGATCCAACGGCAGTAGCAGCGCGGCCCCCACCGCATACCGCCCCAGCGACCGCCACTCGGCCGACGTGATCACACGCCGGGCGTCGGTGCCGGCGTTCAGCGCGCTATCGGTCGCGGCAGGCGGGGCCACCGTCTCCGCGGTCGGCGCGCTCGAACGCGATGTGGGTCCGATGGACTGCGCAGCCACAAAACCTGGCGCGCTTGGGAGGCCGACACCAAGCAGCGTGAGCCAGAGCAGCGAGCGAGGCGCCCACGGCAGGCGACCGACGAGTGAGACGCGCGGCGAGATGGTCACAATGCAATATCGCCGGGACCTTGTGGTCGGCGGTACCGGCATATGAAACTCGTGCGTGCCACACCGACCCGCCTCTGCAGCACCGCCCTTCGCCTGAGAGTGGCCCTATGTCGTCTCGTCGCGTCCCCCTGCTGGTTGCGCTCACGGCGCTGACGGCGTGCTGGAGCACCGCCTGCCGCGTACAATCCACCGCCGATAGCGCCGCCCCGGCGGCGGCCCGTTCAGGTGGCTACTTCGACACCGCCGGTCGCACCGATGTCGCCGCTGGTGGCGTCCGCATGATTCCGATCACGACGCCGGCCGGCACCTTCCGCGTCTGGACCAAGCGCGTCGGCAACAACCCGACCATCAAGGTGCTGCTGCTCCATGGCGGCCCAGGGGCCACACACGAGTATTTCGAAGCGGCGGATTCGTATTTCCCGGGCGCGAGCGTGGAGTACTACTACTACGACCAGCTCGGTTCCGCCTACAGCGACCAGCCGAAGAACGCCGCCCTCTGGACGATTCCGCGTTTCGTGGAGGAGGTCGAGCAGGTGCGCATCGCGCTCGGCCTCGATAGCACGAACTTCTTCCTGCTGGGGCACTCGTGGGGTGGCATTCTCGCGACCGAATACGCGCTGAAATATCAGAAGCATCTCAAGGGGCTCATCATCTCCAACATGATGGCGAGCATCCCGGCGTATAACGCCTATGCGCAGAAGACGCTGATGCCAGCGATGGACCAGCAGGTGCTCGCGGAGATCAAGGCGCTGGAAGCGAAGAAGGCGTACAGCGATCCGCGCTACATGGAACTGCTCATTCCGAACCATTACGAGCAGCACGTTCTGCGGCAGCCGTCGGCGACGTGGCCGAATCCCGTGACGCGCGCCTTCGCGCACATCAACACCGACATTTACATCCCCATGCAGGGCCCGAGCGAATTGGGAGCCAGTGGGCTGTTGGCGCAGTGGGACCGGGTCAAGGATCTGCCGCAGCTCACGGTGCCGACGCTCGTGATCGGTGCGTCGCATGACACGATGGATCCGGCGCATATGGAGATGATCAGCAAGACCGTGCCGCGCGTCCGGTTCCTGCTCTGCCCGAACGGCAGTCACATGGCGCTGTATGACGATCAGGCCACGTATTTCAGCGGGCTGATCAAGTTCCTCAAAGACGTGGACGCGAAGACCTTCTGACCACCGGGCACCTCACCGGGGGCGCGTCACGCCGAGCGCATGCGGGGGGCGCGGACCCGAGGTCCGCGCCGCCACTTACTTGTGGCGGAAAATGATGCGGCCGCGGCTCAGGTCGTACGGCGAGACTTCCACCGTGACTCGGTCACCCGCGAGAATGCGGATGCGGAACTTGCGCATTTTGCCGGCGACCGTCGCCAGCAACTCGTGGCCGTTCTCCAGCGTCACGCGGAACATTGCGCTGGGAAGGACATCAGAGACGACGCCCTCGAACTCCAGAGTATCCTGTTTCATCGCTACTCCCCGGGGGGTGCGGCGGCGGACGGCGCGAGGCCGCCCGCCACCAACAACCTTACCGGCTCATCCGGGTGACGTTCTCAGCGGCCGGACCCTTCTGGCCGGGAACCATGTCGAACTCGACCGTCTCGCCATCGGTCAGCGACTTGAAGCCGCTGCCCTGGATGGCCGAGTGATGAACAAAGCAATCCTTCTGTCCGTCGGACGGCGTGATGAAACCGAAGCCCTTGGCGTCGTTAAACCACTTGACTGTGCCGGTCATGCGCATCGTACTGCTCCTAAAAATGAATTGGTACTGACGTCGGAGCCCGGCCCGAAGGCCTGATGCAAAACGAAACCGACCCCATGGTACTCGTGATCACCCTCACGACGGTCGCCATCACCTGATGGCTGCGACACGCAAACAAAAAGGCCCGCTCGCTTTGGCAGGCCCGGTTTGATCGGAACATGTCCATGCGCTGGAACGCATGTATCGCTAACCTTGACAATACCACGTGACAGCGCCGGGAACAAGACCAGCGACGATCTTTTATTAAAGAACAGGCCGGTCTGTCCCGTTCCGGGACCCGGTCGCTCCAGCGAATCCGCGCCTATCGCCTCCCCGATGCTCAGACTGCCCCTGGTTCGGCCCACCCTGTGCTTCGCCCTCCTGCTCCCCATGGCGCCGGCGGTTGCGCAGGGCACCTCATCGTCTGCCTCGACGGCCACTCCGTCGACCGCCGGCCGTCCCGTCCCCACCGCCGCCGATATCGCCTTCATGCAGGGGATGATCGGGCACCACAGTCAGGCGCTCGAGATGGTCGCCCTCATGGGGGCCCGGACCCGTCGCGCGCCGCTTCTCCAATTGGGGGAACGGATCTCGGTCTCGCAGCGCGATGAAATCGCCACGATGCGCCGGTGGCTCCAGGACCATGGCGCCACCGTCCCGGACGGCCCCATGACCCATGCGGCCATGGATCATGCCGCGATGGACCACGCCGCGATGGCGTCAGGAACCATGACGCACGACATGCCGGGGATGCCGGGGATGCTCACCGCCGCCCAGATGGACTCCCTCACCGCCGCCACCGGCGACCGCTTTGATCAGCTCTTCCTCCGCTACATGATTCAGCATCATGACGGGGCCCTCACCATGGTCCGCCAGCTGCTCGGAACCCCCGGCGCCGCGCAGGACCCCCAGGTGTACAGCTTCGTCGCTGATGTGGACACCGATCAGCGCGCCGAAATCCGCCGGATGCAGGCGCTCCTGACCACCCTCCGTCGTCCCCGCACCACACGGTGACCGGTGCCGGTACCCCCGGCGCCTCGCCGTCCGTTTCTCCCTTCACCTTCCCCGTCCGCATGACACCGCGATCCCTCACGACAACGCTCGCTCGCAGCGCGCTCATCCTGAGCACGCTCGCCGCACCGGCTCTGGCCCAGCAGGACACCACCGGCCGCGCGACCGACCCGCGCGTCGGACTCGGCGGCGGCTTCCAGGACGCCAAGGAGGCCATTCGGGGCCTCCGCCTCGTCTCGCACACCCCGAAGACCGCCGGCTGGACCAACCCGCAAAACCTCGGCGACTTCGCCTTCGCCAACTCCGATCTCGCCTTCCAGAAGAACCTCGTCTTCCAGGGCGGATGGCGCGGCTGGCAGGCCTTTGACATCAGCAACCCGGCCAAGCCCACCCTGCGCGCGTCGATGGTCTGTCAGGGGGGTCAGGGCGACCCGTCGGTGTACGGCACGCTGCTCTTCATCTCCGTGGAAGACCTCGCCGGCCGCCTCGACTGCGGTACGCAGGGGGTCAAGGACACGGTGAGCGCCGAGCGGTTCCGCGGCGTCCGCATTTTTGACATCAGCGACCTCGATCATCCGAAGCCGGTGGCGGCCGTGCAGACCTGCCGCGGCTCGCACACGCACACGCTGGTCACCGACCCGAAGGATCCGGCCACGCTGTACGTGTACGTGCAGGGAACGGGCCCGGTGCGCTCTGGCGGGGAACTCGCCGGCTGCGTGAAGGCGGTCGATGATAAGTCGTCGTCGCTCTTCAGCATTGAAGTAATTCGCGTGCCGCTCAAGGCGCCGCAGGACGCGAAGGTCATCAACTCGCCGCGCATCTTCGCCGATGCGCAGGGAAACATCGCCGGGCTGTGGAAGGGTGGCGCGCATGGTGAGGGGACGCAAACGACGGGGCGCACCGATCAGTGCCATGACATCACGGTGTATCCGGAGATGGGGCTCGCCGCCGGCGCCTGCTCAGGGAACGGCATCCTGCTCGACATCAGCACGCCGTCGGCGCCGAAGCGTATCGATGAAGTGATCGATCCGAACTTTGCCTACTGGCATTCGGCGACCTTCAACAACGCGGGCAATCGCCTCCTCTTCACCGACGAATGGGGCGGTGGCACGCAAGCGCGCTGCCGTGCGTCGGACAAGATGACGTGGGGCGCGAATGCGATCTTCACGCTGGGGGCCAACCGGAAGCTCACCCCCGCGGGCTACTACAAGATGCCGGCGCCGCAGGGCGACGCCGAGAACTGCGTGGCGCACAACGGCTCGCTGATTCCGGTGCCGGGGCGGGATATCATGGTGCAGGCGTGGTATCAGGGCGGCCTCTCGATCTTTGATTTCACCAATCCGGCGAAGCCGGTGGAGCTCGCCTACTTCGATCGTGGCCCGATTGCGCCGACGCTCACCCTCGCGGGCTTCTGGTCGGTGTACTGGTATAACGGCTATCTGATTGGCTCGGAAATCGGTCGCGGCCTCGACATTCTGGAGCTCGTCCCGAGCGACCTGCTCTCGCAGAATGAAATCGATGCGGCCAAGTCGGTGCGCTATGACGAAGTGAACCCGCAGCTGCAGCGGAAGATCGTCTGGCCGGCGAGCTATTCGGTGGCGCGCGCCTATCTCGACCAGCTCGAGCGGGGCAAGGGACTCGCGGCGGCGCGCATCAGCGCCGTGCGGTCGCAGCTGGCGGCGGCGGAAGCGCTGACCGGCGCGGCACAGAAGTCGGCCCTCACGGCGCTCGTCGTGGCCGTCGGCGCCGACGCAGCGGCCTCGGCGGATCCGGCCCGGGTGCGCTTGCTCGCCGGTGCGATCCGTCAGCTGACGAAGTAACCCGGCACGCGGCCGGCCCAACGACTGCGCGACCGCACCTCAGCGGTCGCGCAGCGTCCCGGGCTGGAAGGTCCGCCAGCTGTGCCAGAATTCCTGCACGACGCGGATCGGGGTCAGCGCGCCGCTGGCCCCACGCCCGCCAAGGCTCCAGGCCTGGGTTCCGGCCACGAGCGAGTCGCCGCGCATCGTGATCATCAGCGGCGCATTCGGCCGCTCGAAGGCAAAGAAGCTCGCCCCATCGCGCGCGAGGACGATCACGAGCGGCGTACCGCCCACGACATCATTGATCGCGCGCTCACGCCGCAGCCGGTTCCAGTCATAGGCTTTGCTGGTGCCGCCCACCGTGATGCCGACCACCCACGACTTGTCTTGCCATGACGCGGTGTCCGTCCCCGTGAGCGCCGACCGGCTGGTCCCCGTTTCGTAGTCGAACCCGGTGTCATACCGGTCACGCAGCGCCGCATCCGCCTGCATCACGTGGGTGGTGGGATGCAGATCCACCCACGTGGCCAGCGTCATCTGCTGACTGGGAATCTCCTGGAGCACGGTCCCGGTGCGTGGCCCCGCCACCGCTTCGCCCGTGGCCTGCCGCCACCAGCTCCCGGTGCCGGCATCCTCGAGCATGGCGTTGAAGTGATCCATCCCCACCAACCGGAACCGCTCCACGCGCCCATCCACCATGGGTGAATAGACGCGCCCGGTACGGCAGACGGTGCAGAAGGTGATGAGCACCGGCGTGCCGCCCACCGTATCGCGCACCTGATGGTGATACCCGATGAACTGCACCGGATAGGCGCGCGCCTCGCCATTGAGCGCGACCCCCAGGACGAGCCGGTTCATGGCGACGGTGTTGTCGGAGATCGCGGCCATCGTCAGTCGCTCGGGCGCGCGAAAGATCCGGTCGGCGGCCATGGTCATGGTGGTCGTCCAGACGACCGCACCGGCGAGGAGGGCCCCCACGGGGACGCTCCACCGCCGCCACCCACCAGCCCGCCAGAGGGGAACGATCCCACTGGCCGCCGCCAACACACACAGCGCCCGGAGCCACCACCGCCAGTGAAAGAGCGCGTAGGCCAGCGGCAGGCTGCGCATCTGCTGGCTGTACGGCAGGGGCGTGAGGCACCAGACGGTCAGGACTTCGATGC
>JBEIUK010000212.1:0-4981 GCA_040374415.1 Gemmatimonadaceae bacterium
ATGGCTTCAACAAGTCGCACAGCGTCGCCTACTCCGTGGTGGCCTACCACACGGCGTATCTCAAGGCGCACTATCCGGCCGAGTTCATGGCCGCGCTGCTGTCGTCGCAGATCGGCAAGACGGAAGATGTCATCAAGTACATCGCCGAAGCGCGCGACATGGGGATCGAGGTGCTGGCGCCCGATGTGAACGAGTCGGGGTGGCGGTTCACCGTGGTGGGGGAGAAACGCATCCGGTTCGGCTTGGGCGCCATCCGGAACGTGGGGCGTGGCGCGATTGATTCGCTCCTCGCGGCACGCGCTGATGGCCCCTTCACGAGCCTGTACGACCTGTGTGCGCGCGTCGACCTGCGGCTGTGCAACAAGCGCGTCTTTGAAGCGCTCGTGGCCGCTGGCGCCGCCGATGGGCTGGGCGGCCATCGCGCGCAGCTGTATGCCGGGCTCGACCACGCGATCAATGAGGCGTCGCTGCAGCAGGAGGAGGCGGCCAAGGGGCAGGTCTCCCTGTTCGGAGACTTCGGCGCCCCTGACACGGATGGGCCCGCCAGCCGGCAGGCCCCAGCGCCAACGCTCCCCGCCGTGGCCCCGTGGAGTGAGTCCGAACGGTTGCAGCGTGAAAAGGAGCTGCTCGGCTTCTACATCTCCGGGCACCCGCTGGAACCCTTCCGACTCGAAGCGGAGATCTTCGCGTCGCACACCGTGGCGCAGCTGGGCTCTTGGACGCCAGAGCCGGTGACGATTGGCGTAGTGGTGACGGCCATCAAGAAGCAGATCTCGAAGCGCTCCGGGGCGGAGTTTGCCCGGCTGACGGTCGAAGACTTCTCCGGCTCTTCGGAGGTACTGGTCTTCCCCGAGGCCTGGGCGGTCATTGCCGACAAGGTCCGTCCCGATATTCCGGTGCTCATCAAGGGCGGCTATAGCCGGAAGGATCAGGACGTGGAAAACCCGACGTTTATCGTGGAAGCGATCACCCGCTTCACGGAACTCCGGGCCAGTGGCGACGTTGCCATCACGATCGAGCTGGCCCCGGGGCTCGATCTCGTGCCCTCGGTCATGGACGACGTCCGCGTCGCATTAGAGTCGCATCCGGGCTCCTCGCCGCTGCAACTCCGGTGGCAAGATGGTACTGGACCGACGGTCCGATTCCGCTCGCGGTCATTGACGGCAGCGGTGTCCCCTGTGGTATTGTCAGATCTTCGAGCGCTGCTGGGTGCCGATCGGGTGCGGTTGATGCGCACCGACGGCTGACCGGCCGACCCTCTTTCTCTTTCCCGTTTTCTCATGGCCACTGCCCCGGTTCTCGAATTCGAGCGTCCGATTGCGGATCTCGAAAAGCAGATCGAAGAGCTGAAGCGGCTCGCCGGTGATCAGGCGCTCGATGTGAGTGCCGAACTCAGCGCGCTGGAGCGAACGCTGTCCACGCTGCGCGTGCAGATCTACGAGAATCTGTCGCCGCTGCAGCGCGTGCAGGTGGCGCGCATTCCGCGCCGTCCCTTCACCGCCGATTACCTGCGCCTCACCTTCACCGACTTCATCGAGCTGCACGGCGACCGCCAGTTCCGCGATGATGCCGCGATCATTGGCGGCTGGGCCCGGCTCGATGGGGAGACGGTGATGGTGATTGGCCATCAGCGTGGCCGCGATACCAAGGAAAATCTGAAGCGCAATTTCGGCATGCCGCATCCGGAGGGGTACCGCAAGGCGCTCCGACTGATGAAGCTCGCCGAGAAGTTTCAGGTCCCGGTGCTGACGTTCATCGATACCCCGGGGGCGTGGGCCGGGCTCGGTGCGGAGGAGCGCGGACAGAGCGAGGCGATCGCGCGCAATCTGCTGGAGATGAGTCAGCTGCAGGTGCCGATCATTGCGACGCTCATTGGCGAAGGGGGCTCAGGCGGCGCGCTCGCCCTGGGCGTGGCCGATCGCGTGCTGATGATGGAGAATGCCGTCTATTCCGTGATCACCGTGGAAGGGTGTGCGGCGATCCTGTGGAAGGACGGGAAGAGCCCCGAGATGCGTGAGAAGGCGGCCTCGGCGCTGCGCATCACGGCGCCCGATCTGCTGCGCCTGCATGTGGTCGATGCGATCATCCCTGAGCCGGAAGGGGGCGCGCACGCGGACCATGAGGTGATGGCGCAGAACCTGCACACCGCGCTGGTGCATCATCTTGAGGAGCTCCGTCGGCTCAAGCCCGACAAGTTGGTTCGTCGGCGTCGCGAGAAGTTCCTGCGGATGGGGCAGTTTGCTGAGTAACGGCGTCGGACGGAGCCTGTGGCGCATCTGATCGAGGTCGCGTTCCGCGGCAACCGTAAGGAGTTCTTCACCTGGGACGGCGACACGCCCCCGGCGCTCCGTGCTGGGATCATCGTGGAAGCCGACCGCGGCGAAGACTTCGGGCATGTGCATTCCACGGGTGACCTCGCGGCGGTGCGCTGCAAGGGGTGCGTCCATGGGTGTGGCACCGCGGCACCGGCGCGGAAGGCGTTGCGCCTGGCCGATGCGGGTGACCGTGCGCGCAACACCGAGCTGACCCAGGAGAATGAGACGGTGCGCCGTGCCGCGCAGGCGCTGGTTCGGCAGCATGGCCTCATCATGAAGATCACCGACGCCGAATGGCAGTTTGACCGGCGTAAGCTCACGGTGTTTTTCACCGCCGAGAAGCGCGTGGACTTTCGGGGGCTGGTGCGGGAACTCGCCGCAAGCTTCCGTGCGCGGATTGAGCTTCAGCAAATCGGCGTGCGCGACGAAGCGAAGCGCTTGTCCGGCATTGGGCGCTGCGGCCGGGAATACTGCTCAGCCTCGTGGCTCCCTGATCTGCGCCCGGTCAACCTGGGTGTGGCCAAGGATCAGAAGCTGTCGCTCAATCCGCAGCAAATCTCCGGAGCCTGCGGGCGTCTGATGTGCTGTCTGCGCTATGAGCATGAGTTCTATGTGCAAAGCCGCCGCCGCTTCCCCAAGGAAGGGCGGATCCTCACCACGAGCCGTGGCGAAGAGAAGGTGATGGCCTGCGACATCTTCAACGATCGGGTCACGCTGCGCACCGCCGACGGCGACACGCGCGTGGTACCACTCGCGGAGTTGCGCGCCGAAATCGACGGCAGTGGCGAGACGGCGGGCGATCCCTCGTTGGGCGATCCCTCGTTGGGCGGGACCTCGGCGGGCGACGCCGCTGAGGGCGAGGCGATGCTGGTCGAGACGGTGATGGTGGACGTGGCCGTGCTGGAGCCGATGGCCGCCGCACCGGTCATCGCGGCACCAGCGGTCCTCGCGCTCGTAGAGCACGAGGCGCCAGCGCGGGAATCCGACGACGATGCCGACGCCGACGAGGAGGCCGAGGCCGAGACTGACGCGCCACGCGGTGCTGAAACGGAGGCCGACGCGGAGGTCCGTCGGAAGCGACGCCGCGGGCGGCGCGGCGGACGGCGACTCCGCGCGGCGGAACAGCGCCGGCAGCAGCACACCGATGGCGCGGGGGAGTCCCCCGCCGACCTGCACGACGAGGGCCCGAACGGGGACCCCTCGACCGACCATTCATCAGACCGCTGACGTGTCCCGATTCTATCTCACCACGGCCATCGACTACGCCAACGGCGACCCCCATCTCGGGCACGCGCTGGAGAAGATTGGGGCCGATGTCATCGCCCGGTATCATCGGCTACGTGGCGACGATGTCCATCTCCTGATCGGGATGGACGAACATGGCCAGAAGGTGCAGCAGACGGCGGCGCAGCGCGATATGGCCCCGCAGGCGTTCACCGATGAGATCGCGGCGCGGTTTCAGGCGATGTGGGCGCGACTGGATGTGCGATATGATCAGTTCATCCGCACGACCGACGCGCATCACAAGGCCGGCGTGAAGGCGCTGATCGAGCGCATCGTCGAACGGAATCCGGACGATTTTTACGAACAGTCGTACCGCGGCTGGTATTGCGTCGGGTGTGAAGCGTTCAAGCAAGAGGCGGATATCGTGGACGGGCAGTGTGCGTTGCATCCCACGCGCACGCTTGAATCGGTGGAGGAGCGTAACTGGTTCTTCCGCCTGTCACGCTACCAGCCATTCCTGCAGGAGCTGCTCGCCACGAATCCGTCGTTCATCGAGCCGGAGAGCCGGCGCAATGAAATTCTCGGCCTCTTGGCCCAAGGGCTCGAAGACATCTCAGCCTCCCGCTCCCGCTTGTCGTGGGCGGTGCCCTTCCCCCTGCCACTGTCCACGGGTGAAGTGCAAGGGACGTATGTCTGGTTTGATGCGCTCCCCAACTACCTCACGGCGACCGGCTTCCCAGACGAGAGCTACGACACCCGGTGGCCAGCGGATCTGCACATCATTGGCAAAGACATCACGCGCTTTCATGTGGTGATCTGGCCCGCCATGCTGCAGGCGGCGGGGCTCCCGCTGCCGCGTCAGGTGTGGGCCCACGGCTTCGTGCAGTTGGGCGGCGAGCGGTTCTCCAAGAGCGCGGGGGTCAAGCTCGATCTTGGCGAGGCGATTGATCGCTTCGGCGCCGACGCGTTCCGCTATGTGCTGCTGCGTGAGGTGCCCTTCGATGGCGACGGGAACTTCTCCTGGGAGCGATTTGAAGAGCGCTATACCAGCGACCTCGCCAACGCGCTGGGCAATCTGGCCAGCCGGGCCACCGCGATGGTGGAGAAGTATCGTGGGGGTGTCGTTCCCGACGCGCCGGTGCCGGAGGCTGAAGCGGACGACCAGGTCGATCTGGCGGCCTATCACGCCGCACTCGATGGCTCGCGCGGCTGGCTGTTGCATGAGGGGCTGTCGGCGGTGGCGCGGATGACGGCGCGCGCGAATGAGTACACCGCGGCGATGGCACCCTGGCAGTTGGCCAAGGTTCCCGCGCAAGCAAGCACGCTGGAGCAGTGCCTCACGTCCCTTATTCGGCGGCTGGCGCGGCAAGCGGTGTTGCTGGCGCCGTACATGCCCACCAAGGCGCAGGCACTCTGGGAGACGGTGGGTGGGGTGGGCCAGG
>JBEIUK010000277.1:0-3414 GCA_040374415.1 Gemmatimonadaceae bacterium
GCTCGCGGCGATCGCGGACCGCGCCCCCGACTGGCACTGCACGACCAGGGGGCCTGGTGGAAGCGACGGCATCTCCGACGCCAAGGCGCCGAGGGGAATATGTCGGGCCTGCGGCAGGTGGCCGGCGGCCCACTCGCTGGCGCCGCGGACATCGATGACCGTCACGGCGTCCGGCCCCATCGTGGCGAGTGCGGCCACGCTGAGGAGCCGCATGGGGCGCAACGTCTGCCCCTGCGCCTGCCAAAAGGCTGCCGCGGCATCGACCGCCATCCATCCCACCACCCGGTCCATCCCAATCAGGCTGAGCGCGTGCTGCGCCTGGCGCACCACGCTGGGGACCGTTTCAGGTGCTTCCGCACCCAGCGGCGCGAGGAGCAGCACATCCACATCGTAGGGGACCAGCGTTCCGACATACGTGGAGAACGCCTTGGAGAAGGGAATCGACAGCGCCCCGGCCAGCAGCCCCAGCCCGGCCTCCGCCGCCGGGCGCAGGTCGATCATCCACAAGGCGGTCGCCCGTGGGAACGCCTCCGCCGGGGCCAGTGCGCGCAACGGCGCGAGCTGGCCCAGCACCGGTGGACCGTCCCGGTTGATCCGCTTCATCTCCGCGAAATACCGTGGCGGCTCCGGTTGCCCGTCCAGCACACTCGCCACAAAGCGGGCCTCGTCGGTCTCGGCCACCCCCCAGTTGCTCAGCTTTTCGTAGCCCACCGTGCTGGAGGGGACGGCGCCCAGCGCTTTTCCGCAGGCCGAGCCGGCGCCATGGCCAGGCCACACCTGCAGGTGGTCAGGAAGGGCGCGGAAGCGCGCCAGCGAATGGAACAGCGTCCGGGCGCCGGCCTCCATCGTGTTCGCCACGCCAGCGGCCCGTTCGAGGAGGTCCGGGCGGCCGACATCGCCGACGAAGACGAAATCCCCGGTCAGGATCCCCATCGGACCAGCAGCTCGCGGGGTGTCCGTGACGACAAACGCGAGATGCTCCGGCGTGTGGCCCGGGGTGTGCATCACGGTCAGGTGGATGTTCCCGACCACAATGGTGTCCCCATCGTGCAGCAGCGTCGCCCCGTCCCCAGCGGCATACCGGTACTGCCAGTCGTCACCGCCCTCGGCGGACAGGAGCAGTTTGGCGCCGGTGGCCGCCGCGAGTTCCCGGGCGCCGGAGACGAAATCCGCATGAATGTGCGTTTCCGTCACCTGGGTAATCCGCAGCCCTTCCGCGGCCGCCGCCTCGAGATAGGGGGCGCAATCCCGGAGGGGGTCGACGACGATCGCATCGCCGGTCGCTTGGCAGCCAATCAGGTAACTGGCCTGAGCCAGCCCGTGGTCATAAAACTGACGAAAGAACATGATGGTAATCTAAAGGGTACCCGTGACGTTTCCGACCGTGGCGCGTCGTTCTGGTGTCCCGGTCGCTGGACCCCACTGTGCTATCTTGAATGATCATGGCACCACGTAAATCGACGGCGAATTCGTCCAACCGAGAAGCGCTTGAGCGCCGGCTCGTGGTCACCATTGTGGCGGTTTTCATGGTGGCGGCCGGCGTGCTGTTGACGATCACGACGCGGGCCTCGTCGGCGGCCGCTGCCTCGCAGGTCGCCATGACCAAGGCGTTCGGACAGGTTCATGAGCAGCAGGGGCAGTTTCGTGCGCTGAATGGCCGGTTTGCCTCGTGGCCGGAACTGGAGGGCCAAGGGGCCCGCCTGCCACGGAATCAAGTCGCACGCGCTTGGACCGCCGATGCATCCCATTGGTTCCTCTCCATTCGCGATACCAATACGGGTGTGGTGTGCGATCGGACTGGCGAGCTCTTCGACGAAGATCCCGAAGAGCGCAAGCCAACCTGCCGCGATAAGAAGAACAAACTGGCGAACTGACACGGCGTTCGCCCCGCACCGGGGCTCCGCGCGGTCCCGACGGACTCGACAACACGCGTGCTGGTCGCCAGTCTGCACGCGTGCAGAACCTCCACGCTTCCGTCGTCGCGCCCCGTCGTGGCCCCAAGGCTCTCCCCGGGCCATCCCCCAGATCCGTCGCGCGTGTTGCCGCGCTGCTGGCCACCCTGGCCTTGCCACCCCGCCCGCTCCAGGCGCAAGCGGCCGCCGGCACCCCGCCACGGGATTCGGCGAAGACGCCGCCCGTCCGGACGACACTGCCGCCCATCACGGTGACGCGCGACGCCGCCCGTTCACCGCTGGATCTGCCCTTCGTCACCGCGCGGGTCACCCCGGACACCGTCCGGCCGGGGCAGCGTCGGGTCTCCCTCGGCGATCTCCTGTTGGGCGTCCCCGGCGTACTCGTGCAGGAGCGCGCGAATCCGTCGCAGGATCCGCGGCTCGTCATGCGCGGCTTTGGCGCTCGGTCGGCCTTTGGGGTGCGTGGCGTCAGGCTCCTGCGCGATGGGATTCCGCTGTCGCTCCCCGATGGGCAGACCCCCGTGGACTGGCTCGAGCTGGAAAGCGTCGGTCGGCTTGAGGTCATCCGTGGTACGGCCGCCGCGCTCTACGGCAATGCCGCCGGTGGCGTGGTGGAGGTCAGGTCACGGGAGCCCGAGACCACGCCCCTCGCTGCCGATGGCCGCTGGTGGTCCGGTGGTGGCATGACGCGCACCACCGCCACGGTCTCCGGGACACTCCCCGGTGCGAGCCCATCCGGTACGTCATCGCCGCGTCCTGCAGCGCTGCTGACCGTGACACGCACCGCGGGGGACGGTCCTCGGCAATGGGCTCGGCTCGACGCCACCAATGCCTTCGCCCGGGTGCTGGGCACTCTGGGTGGCACCCGGCTGGAGCTGCAGGGGACGCGCTATGAGGCACCCCGTGCCGAGAATACGGGGGCATTGACCGCCGCCGAGCTGTCACGCGATCCACGACTCCCCGATTCACTCAACATCACGAAACGATCGCGAAAGGCCGTCATGCATCAGCAACTCGCGCTGCTGGCGGCGCGCGGGTCGGAGGGGGCGTCGATCGAAGCGAGTCTCTTCGCGTCGACCCGCACGCTCGACAATCCGCTCCCCTTCGCCATCGTGGCGGTCGATCGGGCCGTGGCGGGTGGTTCGTTGCGCGGCACGGTCCGCACGACGCGCTTTCGGTGGCCGCTGCGATTCACCGCCGGGGTGGACGCCCAACGGCAGGACGACGCCCGCCGCAACTTCGAGAACTGCGCGGATGCCACCGGTGCCGCGACGACGAAGTGCCCCACCAGTGGCGCGGAGCGCGGGGCGGTGCGTCTCGACCAACGGGAGTTGGTGCGCGGTCTGGGAGCCTTCGTTCGCGCCGAAGGGGAGTTGCCGCATCAGCTGTTTGTGAGCGTGGCGGCGCGACGCGATCAGATCGCCTTTCGCGTGACCGATGCCTTCATCACCAGCACCAATCTCGATGACTCCGGGGAGCGCACGCTGGCCGCCACGACCCC
>JBEIUK010000123.1:0-8618 GCA_040374415.1 Gemmatimonadaceae bacterium
CGTGTGCACATTCTTGATATTGCCGTCGATCACATGCGACGCGAAGATATTGCCCGTCGTGGAGTCTTCCCAGCCTGGCACGATGATCGGCAGGTTCTTCTGTGCCGCCGCCAGCATCCACGAGTTCTTCGGATCGATCTGGTAGTACTGCTCCAGCGCACCGCTCAGCAGGATGCGGTACATGAACTCATGCGGGAACATGCGCACCCCAGCGGCGTCCGCCGCCTTCCACTCGTCGAGAATGGCCTTCTCGATGCGCCGGATCGCTTCCGCCTCGGGGATGCAGGTGTCGGTGACCCGATTGAAGTGCTGGTCGAGCAGCTTCTGCTCGTCCTCGGGGGTGAGGTCGCGATAGTTCGGCACCCGCGCGTAATGGTCATGCGCCACGAGATTGTAGATGTCTTCCTCGAGGTTCGCACCGGTGCAGGTGATCGCATGCACCTTGTCCTGCCGGATCATCTCCGCGAGCGACAGCCCCAGCTCCGCCGTGCTCATCGCACCGGCCAGCGTCACCATCATCTTGCCCCCCTGATCGAGGTGGCGGATGTAGCCGTCCGCGGCATCAATCAGCGCGGCCGCGTTGAAGTGACGGTAGTGATGACGCAGAAACGCCGAAATGGGCGCGGAGTTCGAAGCGGACATGGGAAGCACACCGAAAGGGACAGACCACCGGGGGCCCGACAGCCCCGCCAACCGCGCGGAATCTAGCGGTTTTCGGTGCTATCCGGGGGGGTGCCCGCCCCGCCGTCCGTGTCACGATCCGGCACTTCGATTTGCCGGAGCGCCAGCCAGCCGGCGACCAGCCCGACCACTACGCCCACCTGCCAATAGCCGACGGCCAGCGCCACCACGGCCAGCGCGCCAAAGATCAGGACCAGCAGGCGTCCGCCCGTCCCGGTCCCACGCTGGGGGGGCTGGTCCGGGTCCGCCGTCTCGGGGGCCCCAGTCGCTCCGAAGAGGCGCGCGGCGAGTTCACTCAACACATCGGGCTCCACCGCCAGCATCGCATGGCGTGGCGTGGGCGTCCGGTGCGCACTGCGCATCGCCGCCGTCTCCTCAATCAGCCCAAGCCCCAGCCGCACGGCGAGCAGCGGACGCCGCTCCGCATCGCGGGCCGCCGAGATAATGCGATCCGTCTCGGCGCCATCTTCGGATTCCCACGAGGCGTCGTCGGCGATCGGCAGCACGCCGCGGAGCATCGCGGTCAGCGTCCGGGCGATCGGCTCCCCGACATAGGCCCCTTCGTCGCGCAGCAGCCGCTCCGCTTCACGTCCCCGCCCCTGCCGCATCTGCGGGACCAATTCCCGCATGAGCGCGCGCACCGCCGGCGGGGTGGTGGTGACATCACCGGTCGTGGTTTCGAGGAGCATGGTGAGCACCGTGCGCACCGCGTGGGCCTGCTCCGGATTCACCACGCTCGCGAGCGTCCCGCCCGCACTGAAGGCACGCAGCAGCAAGCGCGCCTCGCGCGTGAGCTCATACTCGGAGGCCGTCGCGACTTTGGCGCCAAAGCGCTCGAGCGCCGCGGTCGCGACGTCGGTGCCCGCATGATCACTGTCACCAGCACGACTCGCGGTCCCCGACGTGGCGGGCATCGTGGCGTAGTCCGGTGTCTCGGCCTCGTGAATCAACTCGGCGTCGGCGATGTCGAGCACCGAGGCATCGAAGGCGGTCGCGTCATACAAGGGCGCCTCCCCCTCCTCCGTCAGCCAGTCGTGTGCCGCGTCGTCCTGGTCGCGTTCCATCGACGATGGCGCCGCACGCGGATCGCTGCGATGCGCATCGCTGCGATGTGCATCACGGCGATGCGAGCTGTTGGAGGGGAGATCGTTCACCTCGCCATCGACGATCGTGGCGGAGCCCGCCTCCGCATCGGCCGCTCGTGTGGCGCCAGGACGATTCGTCCGGGCCCCGCGGGACCGCGCCGCCTCCGCCAGAATGCCGCGCAGCGCACTCCGCCCCCAGAGGACGGCCGGATGGTCGTGGTTGGTCGCCTCCAGCTTGGCGAGGAGCGCGTCGGCCGTGCTGGCATCCCCTTCCCGGGCACTGATCAACGCCAACTGTAGCAGGACGAGAGGATCCTTTGTGGGGCGCTTGGCGACGGCCGCCAACGCCTCCCGGGCCCCGATCAGGTTGCCAACGGCCACACGCGCCACGGAGAGGAGGAAGGCCAGCGCCACGGAATTCGGGCGCTGACGGAGCCCTTCTTCCACGACCAGCGCACTTTCCTCAGGGCGCCCCTGCACCGCGAGCGCACCGCCACGGAGGAACCATCCCTCCTCAGCATGCTGGGCGCCGTCCCAGACCGCGTCGAGGGCACTCAGCGCTTCGCTCGGGGTGTTCCGCAGCAGGGCCGTGCGGGCACGCTCCAGCCCCATATCGAGGGCGACGGACCCTGTGGGGGCCCGTGAGGCGAGGACGTCCTTCGTGCCCAGGAGGTCGGCCAGATCGAGCCCGCTGCGACTGAGCGGCTCACTGGCGGGGGTCCCGGTGGACGGCGTTGGTGGACCGTGGGGACGGGGGCCTGTCGGCCCACCCGGTCCCACCTGGTCGGCCCCCGGCGCCATCGGACGCCGGATAACCGGGTCCGAGGAGGACAAACGGTTGATATCGCCAGCCATGGACGCTTAGGCGGCCAGAGCTTCGACGAACGCGTCCTCACAGGTGATGCGACGGTATGCCGAATAATCCGGCATCCACCGATACGCCGCGCCATGGCGATCCAACGCCAGCAGGCGACGCGTCACACTGTGCTTATAGACACGCAACTCTCCCACATCGGCTGGTCCGGCCACATAGCCCATGAACCAGAACGCGCGCGCCGCGCGCGCCGCGTCGACGCCGTATTCGGACGTTAACGCACGCTGGAGTGGGGCCCAATCGGCCGGACGGTAGTCGATGAGTGTTTGCACAGTTCGCACGGTTGACGCGCGGCCCCGAATTGCGTCACGATCCGTCACACGGAAGGCACGCATCGTTCAGGTCTGTGCACGAATGAAGGCCGCCGTCTCCTGCAGTGACTCGGCGGCCTCCGGCATGACACCGGAAAAGAACTGCCACACATGCGGCACACCGGCCCAAAGACGACAGGTGACCGACGCCCCATGCGCCCGCGCGCGTTCGGCGACACGCACCGCATCATCCCGCAGGGTTTCATCGGCGCTCGCATGGACCAGCAACGGCGGGAACCCGTGATAATCCCCGTACAGCGGCGAGAGTGTCGGCGAGAACGGATCCGCGTTCGCGGAATAAAATCGCGCCGCGCGTCGGATCGTATCACCGGCAAACATCGCACACCGCTGCGAGTTCTCATCGAGCGAGGCCCCCGTGGCCGCCATATCGGTCCACGGGCTGAACGTGACGACTGCGGCCGGCAAGGGCATGCCCGCCTCACGGAGCGACAGCACCAAGGCCAACGCGAGCCCGCCGCCTGCGCTGTCACCAGCCACGATCAGCCGCGACGGCGTGATGCCGCAGGCGTCGACGAGATGTCGGTAGGCGCCCTGCGCATCGTGGAGCGCCGCCGGATAGGGGTGCTCCGGCGCCAGCCCATACGTGGGGACGTATGCCGTGCCGCCAATGCGACTCACCAGCGCCGCGACGAGCGGGCGATGCGTTTCCGGCGAACAGGCGATGTACCCCCCGCCATGCAGATAGAGCACCACCCGGTTCGCGGCATCACGCACGCGCGCAGTGACCACTTCGCCCCCCGGCCACGCTCCCGTGGGCGGCAACGGCGTCATCTGGGCGCCGGTAGCCCGGACCATCCAGCGACGCGGGGCACGTGGGCGCCCCATCTGCCGCCGGATCCACGCCGCGTCAATCGGCCGATGCACGTGCGGGCGCATTCTGGCCCGCACCAACCACGACACCACGTGCGACTGCCAACTGGGCGATCCGTGCGGTGACGTTGGAAATTCCGGTGGCATACTGAATTCTACGCCCTCGCCGCCGGAAAACGATACCGGCCGCCAAGAAAGGCCGCCTCCGCCGGCTCCGGGGCGGGGATATCTTTGAGGGATGCGCACACCACTCCGCCGTCTTCTCCCGGCCCTCGCGGCCGTTGTCACCCTGGCCCTCCCCGGCAACCTCCCCGCCTGGGGCGATGCCGGTCATCGTCTGGTGGGTCTGGCCGCGGCTCAGCGGCTGCCCAACGACATGCCCGCCTTCTTTCGGAACGCGAGCGAACAGCTCTCGTACCTGAATCCCGAGCCGGACCGGTGGAAGGATCGGGTAGAGCGGGCCATGGACCCGGCGCTGGAAGGCGGCAGCTCCCCGGAGCATTACATCGACATGGACCTCGTGGCGCCGAACGTCCTCGCCGGGGCGCTGGCGGCACCGACCCGCTTTGGCTTTGCCGATTCGCTGCGCGCCGGCGGCGCGTCGGCCGGCACGGTCGGCCTGCTTCCGTTTGCGATGCTCGAACAGGCGCAGCGGCTCCGCGAGGATTTCCGGCTCTGGCGCATCGCGCCGGATGCCACCGTGCGCGGGTGGATTGAAGCGCGCATCATCGACGATGCGGGCGTGCTGGGACATTACGTGGCCGACGGCTCCAATCCGCATCACACCACCAAGCACCACAACGGCTGGGTCGGCGACAACCCGAAGGGGTACACCACCGACAACCGGTTCCACTCGCGCTTTGAATCCGCGTACGTGCAAGCCCACATCAAGCTGCCGGACCTGCTGGGCGCCATGAGCGCACCGCCAACGGTCTTCCCATCGCTGCGGGAGGCGGTGCAGAGCTATTTGCGCACCAGCTTTGGGCAGCTCGACCGCCTGTACGAACTCGACAAGGCCTCGACCTTCCGGCCGGAAACCACCACGCCGGAACAGAAAGCGTTTGCGTCGGCCCGGCTCGCCGCCGGCGCCACGATGTTGCGCGACCTCTGGTACACGGCGTGGGTGACCAGCGCCCCGCGCTGAGCGCTCAGCCCAACCGGAGGCGGCGCAGGCGCAGCGAATTCGCCACCACGCTCACTGAACTGCAGGCCATCGCCGCACTGGCCAACATGGGATTGAGCCGCAGGCCGAAGGCCGGATAGAGCGCCCCGGCGGCGATCGGCAGCATCACCACGTTGTACAGGAACGCCCAGAACAGGTTCTGGCGCATCGTGGCCGTCGTCGCCTTCGAGAGCCGAATGGCATCGCTCACGCGCCGGAGATCCCCTCGCATGAGCACCATATCGGCCGCCTGCACGGCCACGTCCGTGCCGGTGCCGATCGCCATCCCGACGTCCGCCTGTGCCAGCGCCGGGGCATCGTTGATGCCATCGCCGACCATGGCGACCACGCGCCCGCCGCGCTCCTGCTGAAGCCGCGCGATCTCGGCCACCTTTCCAGCCGGCACCACCTCCGCGACGACGCGACGGATCCCCACCGCCTTGGCCACGGCGTCCGCGGTGCGCCGAGTGTCGCCCGTGAGCATCACCACCTCAATCCCCAGCGCCGTGAGACGCGACACCGCATCGCGCGCGGACGCTTTCACCGGATCCGCCACCGCGATGAGCGCCACGGCCGCCCCATCAATGGCCACGAACATCGGCGTCTGCGCCTGCACCGCAGCCCGCTCCGCCGCGTCCGCCAAGGGCGCCACTGAGAGCCCCGCCTCGTCAAGGCACCGGGCGTTGCCAACCACCACGCGGTGCCCCTGAACGACCCCCGTCGCACCGCGCCCCGTCAGCGACGCAAACTGCTCCGGCGTCGAGACGGCAAGGCCGCGCGTGCGCGCCGCCTGCACAATCGATTCGGCCAGTGGATGTTCACTCACCGATTCGAGCGAGGCGACCAGGCCCAGCATCGTCGCCTCGTCCCATGCCCCTGCGCCATCGGCCATCGTGATCGCCGTCACGACCGGCTGCCCCTCGGTGACCGTCCCGGTCTTATCCAGGACCACCGTCTGGACCTCACCGGCGCGCTGCAAGGTCTCGCCGCCCTTGATGAGGATCCCCGCCTCCGCCCCACGCCCCGTGGCCACCATGACGGCGGTCGGGACCGCGAGCCCCATCGCGCAGGGACAGGCGATGATCAACACGGAGACGGCCGCCGCGAAACCGCGGGCCACTGCCGCCTGATCGGCCGCGATCACCCAGATCCCAAAGGTGAGGAGCGCCAGCACCATCACCACGGGCACAAAAACCGCCGACAGCTGATCGGCCAGCTGCTGCAGTGGCGCGCGCGATCCTTGCGCGTCGCGCATCAGCTCCACGATCTGCGCCAACACGCTGTCGGCACCAAGCGTCGTGGCTTCCAACCGGAAGGCGCCGGTGCGATTCAACGTCCCACCAACGACCAGGTCACCGGGCTGCTTCGCCACGGGCAACGATTCCCCGGTGACCATGCTCTCATCGACCGCGCTCTCGCCAGCCACGACCCGCCCATCCACGGGCACGCGCTCACCGGGCCGGACACTGATCACGTCGCCGGAGACCACCTGTTCCACCGGGAGATCGAATTCGCGGTCGTCGCGCACCACGCGCGCACGCTTCGGCTGCAAATGGACAAGCGCCCGGAGCGCCGAGGCCGTTCGGGTTTTCGCCCGGGCCTCAAAGGCATTGCCGGTGAGGACGAAGGCAATAATGACGATCACCGCCTCGTAGTACACATCGGCATCGAGCCCGCGACTGGTGAAAACGTCGGGCGCCACCGTCGCGACCAGTGAGTACAGAAAGGCCGAACCCGTCCCGACGGCAATCAGCGTGTTCATGTCACTGGCGCCATGCCGGAGCGCGGCCCAGGCGCGCACGTAGAAGTGGCGACCGGCCCAGCCCATCACCGCGAGGGACAAGAGCCCCTGGACCCATGGGGGGATCATCAACGGCATTGCCACCATCAGGAGCGCGCCCAACACCCCGCTGACGATGGCTTTGCGACGGAAGCCCTGAAACTCCGCGACGGCCTCGGCTTCGCGGGCTTCCTGCTCCGCAATCGGGTTTGCCCCCGGTGGGGCGAGCGCGGCCCCGTAGCCCGTGTCGACAATGGCCGCGACGAGCGCGTCGGGGGTGACGGTGGTCGGGTCAAAGGTGATGGTCGCATCGTGCATCATGAGATTCACGACCGCGTCGGTCACCCCAGGCTGCTTTTGCAGCACACGCTGGACGCGCGACGAACAGGCCGCACAGGTCATTCCCGTGACGGGAATGCGCACGCTGCGGGCCGTCATGCTTAGGGCCGGTCGTGGACCGCGACCACGGCGTAGCCCGCGTCTTCGACGACGTCCCGCAGCTGCGCCACGGCGACGATCGCGGGGTCGTAGGTGACCGTCGCTGCCCCCACCGCCACCGTCTCCGTGGTCACGCCGGCAACCGTCGCCAGTGCCTGCTGGACCGCTTTGACACAGTGGCCGCAGGACATCCCGCTGATCTCGAATTCCACCATCGACATACCGCCTCCAGGTCCGGGGAGCACACGCCCTCCTCCGGAAGCTAGGGCATGCGCCGACGGGAACAAGCCAATCAGCTGGTGGTGCGGGGCTCGAGCAGCGCGAGGATGGCGTCGGTGAGCCCCGCCGCCGTGAACGGCTTGGGGAGAAAGGCGACCAGCGGGTCCTGCAATTGCCGCTGGACGGATTCGGCGTCGGCGTAGCCGGACATCAGCAACACCGGCAAGCCAGGGCGGCGCGACCGCATGACATCGGCCAGCTCGAGGCCGTTCATCACGGGCATCATGATATCGGTCAGGAGCAGATCCACCCCATCCGGCGTCTCCTCCAACCGACGCAGCCCCTCCGCCCCGTTCGTCGCCAGGACCAGCCGATAGCCGCGCGCGTCCAGGACACGCTGGACGACCGTGCGCACACCGGCCTCATCATCAACCACCAGGATCCGATGCCGGCGGGGGGCGGCCGCATCGCGGTCGGTGCCCGCCAGCGCGGCCGCTCCGGGCGCCTCCGGCAGATAGACCGAGAACGTGGCACCCGCCTCGGGCGCACTGACCACCTGCACCCCGCCACGGGACTGCTGCACGATCCCAAAGACCGTGGATAATCCGAGCCCGGTCCCAACCCCGTCCCCGCGCTTCGTGGAGAAGAATGGCTCGAAGATCCGCGGGAGGATCTCCGGTGCAATCCCAGTCCCCGTATCGGAAACCGTCAGGCAGACGTATGCACCGGGTGCCACGATCCCGGAGGCCATCTGCTGCGACTCGTCCAGCCGCACGCTGGTCGCTGTGAGGTGTACGACGCCACCGGATGGCATCGCGTCGCGGGCATTGAGCACGAGGTTCATGATGACCTGCTCCAAGTGCCCCGGATCGACCAGCACGCAGGCGCCGTGCAACTCCTCCCTGACGGCGAGGGTTACCGCCGGCGACATGAGCCGCTTGAGCACCGGCACCAACCCGGCCAGAGCTGGCGCGACCACAACGGCCGCCGGTTGCACCACCTGCTTCTGACCAAAGGTCATGAGCTGGCGCGTCAACAGGGTCGCTTGCTGAGCCGCCGATTGAATTTCCTGCAGCAGCGGCGACATCACCAGACTCGTCGGCACCTGCTCCATGAGCAGATCACTGTTGGTACGGATCACCGTCAACAGGTTGTTGAAGTCGTGGGCGACCCCAGCGGCCAGATTCCCAATGGCCTCCATCTTCTGCACCTGCTGTAACTGCACTTCCCGCTGTGC
>JBEIUK010000126.1:0-8574 GCA_040374415.1 Gemmatimonadaceae bacterium
CCGATCGCCCGCGACATGTGCCAGAAGGTGATCGTCGTCGGGTCCAATGACCTCCAGTCCCTCTACGTCGCGAACAACGTCTGCAGCGCGGTGGAATACTTCCGCAAGCTCGGCGGCAACGTGGGCGTGGCCGGCATGGTGATCAACAAGGACGATGGCACGGGCGAAGCGGCAAAGTTTGCGGAGAAGGCCGGGATCCCCGTGCTCGCCAAGGTGCCCGCGCACGAAGACATTCGCCGCAAGAGTGCGAGCTACGAGATCATTGGTTTCCCGGGCGGACAGTGGGGCGACATGTTCGCCGAACTGGCCTCCAATGTGGCCGATGCCCCGCCCGTGCGTCCCAAGCCGCTCACGCAGGACGGCCTACTCTCCCTCTTTGACAGCAAGACCACCGGAGGGGACGTCACCCTCGTCCCGGCCACGCTGTTTGATATGGTGGGCAAGACCGAAATCGTGAAGCCCACGCTGGAAGTCGTGTACGACGCGGTTTGATCCCATGACCACACGCAGCGGACTACCCATCGTTGAGGCGGCCGACGTCAACGTCGCGGCCACACAGCAGGACGGCCTGGGCTGTCATGCCGGTGCCGATCAAATGCGCGAAGCCGCGCGTGCCGCTGGGAAAAGTGGCGTCCTGGACCAGTACGCCGCCGACTATCCCAAAGGCCCGCACGACCAGCCGCAGTCGATGTGCCCAGCGTTCGGTTCGCTCCGCGTTGGGCTCCGCATGCGGCGGACGGCCACCATCCTCAGCGGCTCCGCCTGCTGCGTCTATGGGCTGACCTTCACGTCGCACTTCTACGGGGCGCGACGGACGGTGGGCTACGTGCCGTTCAACTCCGAAACGCTGGTCACCGGCCAGCTGTTTGAAGACATCCGCGATGCCGTGTACAAGATGGCGGATCCGGCGCAGTATGATGCCATCGTCATCACGAATCTCTGTGTGCCGACCGCATCCGGCGTGCCGCTACAGATTCTCCCCAAGGAGATCAATGGCGTCCGCATTATCGGTATTGACGTGCCGGGCTTTGGCGTGCCCACGCACGCCGAAGCGAAGGATGTCCTCGCTGGTGCGATGTTGCGCTATGCGCGACTAGAAGCGGAACAGGGACCGGTGCTCGCGCCACGCGGTGGTCGCAGCGAACGCCCCACGATCACGCTGGTCGGTGAGATGTTCCCCGCCGATCCGGTCGGCATCGGGATGATGCTTGAGCCCATGGGACTCGCGGCGGGCCCCGTGGTGCCAACGCGCGAGTGGCGTGAACTCTATGCCGCGCTCGACTGCGCTGCCGTCGCCGCGATTCATCCGTTCTACACCGCCTCCATCCGCGAATTCGAAACCGCCGGGCGACCGATCGTGGGCTCGGCGCCGGTGGGGCATGATGGGACGGAGCAGTGGCTGGAACAGATTGGCCAGATGGCGGGCGTCGCCCGGGAACGCATTGACGCGACCAAGAACCGCTTTCTCCCGGCCATTCAGGGCGCTCTGGCGAGCAAGCCGATCCGTGGACGCATCACGATGTCCGGCTACGAAGGATCCGAACTGCTGGTGGCCCGCCTGCTCGTGGAGAGCGGCGCCGATGTCCGCTATGTGGGGACGGCCTGCCCGCGCACCGTTTGGAGCGAGGCCGATCGCGAGTGGCTGGAAGCGAAGGGGGTGCATGTCCAGTATCGCGCCTCACTGGAACAGGATCTCGCGGCCATGCATGAGTTCCAGCCAGATCTCGCCATTGGCACCACGCCGGTGGTGCAGAAGGCCAAGGAGCTGACGATCCCGTCGCTGTACTTCACCAACCTCATTTCGGCGCGCCCGCTCATGGGTCCGGCAGGCGCCGGCTCCCTGGCCCAGGTGATCAACACCGCCATGGGCAACAAGGGGCGCTTCGACGAGATGAAGGCGTTCTTTGGGGATACCGGCACCGGATTCAAGGCGGGGGTGTGGGAGACCACGCCGGAAGACCGTCCGGAATTCCGGGATCACTACAAGCGGCATCTGGCCAAACTCGCGCGGCAGCGCAAAGCCGAGGAGATGGTGTAATGCTGGTCATGGATATGGACCGGGCCGGTGGCTACTGGGGCGCGGTATACGTCTTCACGGCCATCAAGGGGATGCAGGTGGTCATCGACGGACCGGTGGGGTGCGAGAACCTCCCGGTGACCTCGGTGCTGCACTACACCGACGCCCTGCCCCCGCATGAGCTCCCAATCGTCGTGACCGGACTGGGCGAAGAGGAGCTGGGGCAGCATGGTACCGAAGGGGCGATGAAGCGGGCGCATAAGACGCTCGATCCCGAATTGCCCGCGGTCGTCGTGACCGGAAGCATCGCCGAGATGATCGGCGGGGGGGTGACGCCCGAAGGGACGAACATCCAGCGCTTCCTGCCGCGCACGATCGATGAAGATCAGTGGCAATCCGCCAACCGGGCGATGTATTGGCTCTGGACGCAGTACGGTCTCAAGAAGGGCGTGAAGCCCAAGCGCACCGAGCGTGAGCCCGGGGCGAAGCCGCGCGTGAACATCATCGGGCCGATCTACGGCTATTTCAACACGTGGAGCGACCTGGCGGAGATGCGGCGCCTGATTGAAGGGATTGGCGCGGACATCAACATGGTCTTCCCACTCGGCAGCCACATGCAGGACATTCCGCGGCTGGTGGATGCCGATGTGAATGTGTGCATGTATCGCGAGTTTGGGCGCATGCTCTGTGAGGATCTGGATGTGCCGTATCTGCAGGCGCCGATCGGCCTGCACAGCACGACCAAGTTTCTTCGGACGCTGGGTGAATTGCTGGGGCTCGATCCCGAGCCGTTCATTGAGCGGGAGAAGCACACGACGATCAAGCCGGTCTGGGATCTGTGGCGCTCCGTGACGCAGGACTTCTTCGGCACGGCAAGCTTTGCCATTGTCGCGAACGAGACCTATGCGCGCGGCGTGCAACACTTCCTCGAAACCGAACTCGGCCTCCCCTGCACCTTCAGCGTGTCACGCCGGGCGGGCTTCAAGACGGACAACGACGCCGTGCGTCAGGCGATCAAAGACAAACCCCCGCTGATCATGTTCGGCAGCTACAACGAGCGGATGTATCTGGCCGAGCTCGGGGCGCGGTCCATGTACATCCCGGCGTCGTTCCCGGGCGCCGTGGTGCGACGGCATACCGGCACGCCCTTCATGGGGTATTCCGGCGCGACGTATCTCGTGCAGGAAGTGTGCAATCAGCTCTTTGATGCGCTGTTTCACATTCTGCCGCTGGGCTCGGAGCTCGACCGCATTGATGCCACGCCGGCGCGGCTGCATGAGGAGCTGCCGTGGGATGATTCGGCGAAAAGCACCTTCGACGAGATGGTCGAGCAGCTGCCGGTGCTGATTCGGATCTCGGCGGCGAAGCGGTTGCGGGATCTCGCGGAGCGCGATGCCCGCGAGTTGGGCGATACGGTTGTGGGGCGCGATCATGTGTTGGCGAGCCGTCGCGGGCTGACGGGCGCATCGGTCTGAGCCAGATGCCGCACTGAGCGACGATCACGATCGCGCGTCGGGACGACAGAGCACCTCGGCCACCTGGTCGGGGTGCTCTTCTGGTAAGAGGTGGCCGCCGGTGAGGGTGTGAAAGCGTGCACTGGGCAGTCCGTCAGCGATGGCCGCGAGGGGGCGTGGCGGGACCCAACGATCGCGACTGCCGGCGAAGATCTCGAGCGGCACGGTGAGGGTCGCCACATCACGCAGGAGGCGGGGCAGATCCCATCGGGCCATCATCGTGAGGGCGGCGTGCACATGTCCCGGGCGCTCACAGAGCCAGCGATAGCGCGCGAGCTGTTCCGGCGTGAGGCGGCTGCCCGAGGTGGCGAGCATCCATTCGATCAGGCGCGTGCCGCGCGCGAGCCAGGCGCCGCCACGCGCGACGGGTTCCGGTTCCACCATCACACTGAGCAAGGGGGCGAGGAGCGTCATATAGGTCGCTGGGGGCGGAATCAGCGCGGGATTCACCCCAATGATGCAATCGGGGGCGATAAGGCCGAGGCGGGCCATTTGGAGCAGCACGGGCACGCCGGCCGAATGGCCGACGACGCGCTGCGGTGTGATCGCGAGGGTGCGGAGCAGTCGACCGACCCCCTGCGCCATCCCGGGGATCGTGTACCAGGTGGGATCGGCAGGCACATCGGTGAAGCCATGCCCGGGCAGGTCGACGGCAATGCAGCGAAAGCGGGTGGCGAGCCGGTCGATGATCGGTGCCCAGGAGTGGGTGGAGCTCCCGGTGCCATGAATCAGGAGGAGGACAGGCCCGGTGCCAACGTCTTGCACATGCCAGACGGCCCCATCGAGGGCAACGCGCCGCGAGGCGGCGCGATGGGGCCACTCGGCGGGGATCATGGCGAGGGATTCCTGCGGTCCGGGGGCCCGGTCGGGGGCCCGGTCGGGGGCCCGGTCGGCGGGACCTTCGGGCGTCGCCAACGGGTCGCGGGGGTCGTTCGGGGGCGGAAAACGGGTCACGGCGGGCTGTCAATCGGGGATTTGGAGGGCAAATCGGCGGGAACCGAGAAGAATTTCCAGTTTTTTGTAAATTATTCTTGACGCATTGAACTGTAAGGTCCAGTTTACAGCGCGGGAACTCAGGCAGCTTCGCCACTCCGCAGGGATGTGGCATCCCAGCCGCGCGGGACGAGCGCGGTAGCAACGGAACACTCGGAGGGATCGATGTTCGAAAAGGGCGGAATGACGGAAGAAGATGCCCGTCGCTTCAACAAGTTCTGGATCGCGGGAACCGGCGTGTGGGTGTTGGCCGCCGTGATGGCGCATTTGCTCGCCTGGAGCTGGCGTCCCTGGTTCTAAGCCAGACGCTCACTCAACCACCACCGCGCAAATAGGAGCGCACTATGTACCGAATCTGGATCGGGCTCGATCCGCACCTGATCATGGGTGGCATCGGCTCGTTCATCGCTGGCGCTGTGCTGACCATGCATCTGTGGGCCTACAGCCAGTTCAACTGGCCGGGCACGCTTAAGGCCAAGTACGCCACGCCCACCGCCGCAACCCGCTAAGGGAGACGCCATGCATCGAATTTGGCTGATGTATGACCCGCGTCGCGTGATGGTAGCCGTTGGTGGCTTCATCGGCGTGCTCGCGTTCGTCATTCACTTCATCCTGCTCAGTTCGCAGCGCTACTCGTGGATCGAAAACGGGACGCTGTCCGCTGCGCAGGCGCCCGTCGGGGCGGCTGCACCGGCCACCGCGGCGGAAATGTCGCCGCTTCCGCCGGGTCGGTAATTCCCCACGCGTCGTCGCCGGGATGACGATTCGCACGTGTCGGTGCGACGTCATCCCCGGCCGACGCCAGCCTCACATCCGTCTGCCAGTCCGGAGAGATCGCCCATGGCGATGCTGAGCTTTGAAAAAAAATACCGGGTCCGCGGTGGGACGCTGATCGGCGGAGATCTGTTCGATTTCTGGTTCGGTCCGTTCTACGTGGGGTTCTTTGGGGTCACGGCGATCTTCTGTATCGTCCTGGGCACCATGCTGTGCGTGTGGGGCGCCGCCATGGGGCCGACATGGAACCTCTGGCAGATCTCGATTGCCCCCCCTGATCTGAAGTACGGATTAATGCTGGCCCCCATGCGGGAAGGGGGACTCTGGCAAATGATCACGCTCTGTGCCATCGGGGCCTTCGTGAGCTGGGCGCTGCGGCAAGCCGAAATCAGCCGCAAGCTCGGAATGGGACTGCACGTCCCCTATGCGTTTGGTGGGGCCATCCTCGCCTACGTCACGCTGGTGGTGATCCGCCCACTCCTCCTCGGAGCGTGGGGCCACGGATTTCCGTATGGCATTTTCTCGCACCTCGATTGGGTGTCGAACGTGGGATACCAGTATCTCCACTTCCACTACAATCCCGCGCACATGATCGCCGTCACGTTCTTCTTCACGAACTGTCTGGCGCTCGCGATGCACGGCTCCCTGATCCTCTCGGTGACGAACCCGCCCAAGGGGCAACCGGTCGGGACCAGCGAAACTGAAAACGTTTTCTTCCGCGATCTGCTCGGCTACTCGATCGGCGCGATCGGCATCCACCGCCTCGGCCTGTTTCTGGCCGTTGGGGCGGCTGTGTGGAGTGCGATCTGCATCGTGATCTCCGGCCCCTTCTGGACGACGGGCTGGCCTGAGTGGTGGGGCTGGTGGCTTAACCTCCCGATCTGGCGCTGAGGCGCGGGCCGCAATGCTCGAATATCAGAACCTCTTTACTCGCGTCCAGGTCCGGACCGTCCCCGAAGCGGGCATCGCTATCGAGGGCGCAGACAATCGGATCGGCACCGGCGTCTTTTCGTCGCTCGCCGGGAAGTTCGGTGATGCGCAGATCGGCCCGGTGTACCTCGGGACGCTCGGCGTGCTCTCGCTCCTGTGCGGCTTTGTCGCCTTCGAGATCATCGGCCTCAACATGTGGGCCTCCGTCAACTGGAGTCTCGGCGAATTCATTCGCCAGCTCCCCTGGCTCGCCCTCGAACCGCCACCACCGCAGTTCGGCCTGCACATCCCGCCGCTCCGGCAGGGCGGCTGGTATCTGATGGCCGGCTTCTTCCTGACGATGAGCATTCTCCTCTGGTGGCTGCGGACCTACCGGCGCGCCCGCGCGCTCGGCATGGGCACGCATCTCCCATGGGCCTTTGCCTCGGCGATCTTCCTGTACTCCACGTTCTTCATCCAGCCGCTGCTCGTCGGCAGCTGGAGCGAGATGGTCCCCTTCGGGCTCTTCCCGCACCTCGACTGGACGTCGGCGTTCTCGATCCGCTACGGCAACCTGTACTACAATCCGTTCCACGCCCTGTCGATCGTCTTCCTGTATGGCAGCGCGGTGCTCTTCGCGATGCACGGCGCCACGATCCTCGCGACAGCCCGCGTGGGTGGTGAACGGGAAATCGAACAGATCACCGATCGCGGGACCGCCGCCGAACGGTCGATGCTGATCTGGCGCTGGACGATGGGCTTCAACGCCACGATGGAGTCGATCCATCGCTGGGCCTGGTGGTTCGCCGTGCTGACGACGTTCACCGGCGGCATCGGGATCCTGCTCACCGGCACGGTGGTCGACAACTGGTACCTCTGGGGCGTGAAGCATGGCCTCGTCTCCCCGTACCCGGCAGCGAATACGCTGACCCCCGAGCAGCAGCAGCTGCTGCGCGGCCGGTATCAGGGCACGGCGCCGGACAGCTTCCCCTCCTACGCGCCCCAAGCAGCCGCCGCCGTGATGGATTCGGCCGGTATGGCGGCCATGAAGGCGGACACTGCTGCGAAGTCTGATTCCTCGAAGACGATGACTGCTCCCGACTCCGCCCGGAGGACGCCGTGAACCGACTCGCACGGGCCATTGGCGCCTGCACGCCGCTCCTGGCCCTCACCCTGGCCGCCTGCGGTGATCACAACACCGATTCGGTCCAAGTGGGCTACCGTGGCGTGGCCATGGAGCAGAACTACGATCGGGGATCGCTCAAGGCGAAGTTCAAGCAGGTGAAGCTCCCGGCGACGCTGCCGCCCGCCGGGATGTCACCGCCGGGCCCGCTGCCCTGGAAGAACGTGCAAGTGCTCAACGATATCTCCGTGGCGGAATTCACACGGACGATGCTGGCGATGAGCACCTGGGTGGCCGGCACCGGCAACTGTGCCTACTGCCACAACGTCGCGAACTTTGCCGACGACACGCTCCCGAACGGCAAGCCGCTCTACACCAAGCTGGTGGCGCGTCGCATGCTGCAGATGACTCGGCACATCAATGCCCAGTATCCGCAGCACGTGAAGAACACCGGCGTGACCTGCTACACCTGTCACATGGGGAAGCCGCTGCCGAATGGCCTCTGGTACTACACCAACCAGACGGACTATCTGCGGCACTATCTCGATCGGGACGGCGCCCGGGTGGTCTCGCACACGGTGGCTCCCTCCAAGGCCAATCGCAGCTCGGTGAAGCAGACGGAGTGGACGTACGCGCTCATGATCAGCCAGTCCAAGTCACTCGGGGTGAACTGCACCTACTGCCATAACTCGCGGCAGTTCGCGAGCTGGACCCAGGCGCCGCCCACCCGCGTGCAGGCCTACCACGGCATCCTCATGCTGCGGGACGTGAACTCCAACTATCTCGCCCCCCTGCAGACGGTCTTCCCGGCCGTTCGGCTGGGCAGCATGGGTGATGCCCCCAAGGCCCAGTGCGTGACCTGCCACAACGGCGCCTATCGGCCGCTGTACGGCGCGCAGATGGTCAAGGACTACCCGGCGCTGTGGGGACGTGAAGAGTGGAATGGCAAGCCCTTCCCACGGTGGGGTGCGGCCAAGGACTCGACGGCTGCAGCGGCCCCGGCCCCAGGCATGACGCCTGCCCCGGTCGCCCCAGCGGCGGCGAAGGCAGCAGCGGCTGTGTCCGGTGGACCAGCCGGCAACGATCTGCGGTAGGATCAGGAGGGGTATGATCCAGTAGAACTACGCACCGGGTTATTGACCCACCGCGTAGCCCTCAAGGCCCCGTGATGCCTCAGGTATCACGGGGCTTCGAGTATCCGCTTGCCAAGGGCGCGCGTCGCGCATCGGCGTCGCGCATCGGCG
>JBEIUK010000284.1:0-3131 GCA_040374415.1 Gemmatimonadaceae bacterium
ACGGACCCACCTTCGGGATCAGGTCATCGAGCGCGATCCCGTCTTCCGGCTGCGCGACGTAGTTGAAGCGGGCGTAGTCCATGAGCGTCGGCGTATGCCCCATCTTCGCGACCCACGACTTCGACCGGACCGAGTCGGTCGGATACATCGAGCTCGCCTTGAAGTTGTGCGGGAAGCCGAGGGTGTGGCCGACTTCGTGCGACGTCACGTATTCCAGCAACCGTCCCGCGAGCGAATCGGGGAAGGGGAACCTCTGCGCGCGCTTATCGAGCGGACCGACCTGCGTGAAGTACCAGTCGCGGCCGAGGTTCATGACGTTGAGATACGTCTGCACGTCGGCATCGAGGATTTCGCCGGTGCGCGGATCCTTGAGGCTCGGACCGACGGCATTCTCGGTGGCCGACGGGAGCCAACGGACCATGCTCACGGTCGCATCTTCACCCGAGAAGTCCGGATCGTTGGCGGGCGCTTCCGCGGCAACGATGCCCTTGGAGAAGCCAGCCTCTTCAAAGGCGGGCTGCCACGCTTCAATGCCGCGCTTGATCCACGGCTTGAGCCACGCCGGCGTGGCGGGGTCGAGGTAGTAGGTGATCGGCTTCTTCGGCACGCACAGCTTGCCGACCATCTTGTCGGAGCATTCGAGGCGCCAGCGCGAGATGAACTGCCGCGTTTCCACGCGCTGCGTCGTGCCGGAGAAATCGCGCTGCGACACGCTGAAGTAGCCGACGCGGTCATCGTGCAACCGCGGACGCATCGGATCATCGGGGAGCTTGGCGATCGAGAAGGTGTACATCTCGGTCGTCGGCGCCGTGGCCGCTGCCGCGGCACCGGGGAAGCCACCACCACCGCCGGGGGCGCCGCCCGCCTGCGGTGTGAAGCTCTGCACCGCGGTGACGTTCACATTGCGCGCGTAGGCGGCAAAGCGTTCGATGTACGAGCGGGTCGCATCGACCTGCGCGCGACGGCCAAGGGCGGTGTATTCCGCCACGCCGCCGGTGAACATGCGCGTGACTTCGACGACCGGCGCGCTGTCGGCGCCGAAGGCTTCAATGTTGAGCGTCGCCAGAATCTTGGTGACACCGATCAGCGCTTCCGCCTTCCGCTGCGAGGCCGCCGTATCGCTGATGACATCGCGGAAATCCTGCTCGCGGACAAAGAGGCGATTATCGCGCCGTTCGAAGCGGATGATGTTGTTGCCGCCCTGCGTGCCGCGGATGCCGATTTCGTCGGGCGTGCCGGCGAGCGTGCTGACGATCACGTAGTCCTTGCCGAGCTCCTTCGCGGGGATTTCGAAGTAGAGCCGGGTCCCGATCTGGTGGACCTTGAAGACGCCGGACTTGGTCACGGCGCGGTTCGTGATGACCTGCGCGTAGGGGCGCGGCTGCGGGTCCTGGGCACCGGCCTGCTGGCCGGCCCCCGCCTGGGCGCCACCGGGGGCGCCACCCTGGCCGCCAAAGCCGCCGCGGCCGCCAGCGGGCGCTTGCGGAGCTTGCGGAGCTTGCGGGATCACCGGCGCAGCGGCGGGTGCGGGGGCCACCGGCGCGGCCGGGGCCGAGGTGACGGTGGGCTTGGCCACGACACAGGCAGCGGCGGCCAGACCGACGACCGGGACAAATCGGACGAAGCGAGACATGTCGGAGGGGAGGGGAAAGGGCTTGAAAGCGCGCCGAACCCGATGGGGGACGGCGTCTGCGAAGGGTTACGCACTGGCAACCCGAACCGCTAGCCATCTCCACCGTTTCCCCCCGGTGCGCTGCCTTACTTCATCACCGCCACGGCCCAGTCGGCGAGCGCCCCGAGCACATCCCGGCGGATGTGCGTGTCCGCGAGCTGGCTGTAGCCACTCGGCAGCCCCGTCGGATCCCACAAAAACAGATGGTTCGTGTCCGGTAACTTCCGCAGCGTCACCGCCCGGTTGCCGCTGGCACGGAGGGCGGCGGCCAGCGTGTCCGCCTGCTCCGGCGTCACCTGCCGGTCGGTCGCCCCCTGCAGGATCAGCACCGGCTGCTTCACCTGCCTGGCCGTGGCCACCGGATCATGCTGCATGAAGTAGCCGATCCACGGCGTGGCCCGCCCCACGGAATCGAGCTGCGCCGGCACCGTCGCGAAGATCGAATCGCGCTGCGCCGCGGAGAGCCCTGGCATCTGGTCGATCCCCTGCCGGTTCTGAAAGAGCAGAATGCGGCGACCGTTGTACGCCGGACCGGCCAGCAGCGCGATCGCACGGATCGCCCGATCGGTCGCCGCCACCATCGGCGCGATCATCCCCCCTTCGCTGTGCCCCACGAGCCCGATCCGCGCGGCATCGAGATCCCCCCGCGTCCGCACCCACGCCACGCTCGCGCGCACATCATCCGCGAAATCGGCGCTCGTGGCGGTGGCGAGCGTGGACCGTCCGCCAGAGGCCCCGGCGCCGCGGTCATCGACCCGCAACACGGCAACGCCGCGCCGTCCGAGCGTGTCCGCCACATCGCGAAAGAGCGCATACCCCGGGAGGACGCCCATCAACCGTTCATCCCGTTCCTGCTGGCCGCTTCCCGTGATCGTGATCATGACCGGCAGCTTCCCTGCGCCCTTGGGGCGGGTGAGCGTCCCCACCAACTCGTAGCCCCGTCCCGTGGCGATGTGCACCTCCTCGGCCGTGTACGGGGCCCCAGGCGGCGCGTCGTACGAAATCGGCTCCGGCGGTTTCGGGGGTGCCACGGCATGACCGGCCCGCACCACACGCACCCCCTGTGCGGCAATGCCAATGGACGCCGGCAACCCGTCGGAGGCCGCCACAATCCGCATCGCCATCCCGGCGAGCGTGAAGACGGTGGTGTCCCCCGCCTGCGTGACGACAGCGTTCATCGTCTGCGCCCCGGAGGTCAGAAAGACCGGCAGCGTATCCGCCTTGAGCGCACGAGCGCGTGACGCCAACAGCGCCGCATGCAACACGGAGGAGTTCACCAGCGCGAGCGCCCCGCTGCGGCTCGGTAGCGCCTGATGCATTGTTTGGGCGCCCACGGTGGCATCCAGCTGCGCGCTGTCGCCTCGCATCGTGACGGTGGCGGTCTGCGACGGCGTCGCGTCAGCGTTGGCGTTCGCCATGTACACCTGGAGCGTCAGCGCCCCGGGCACGCCGCCGCTAT
>JBEIUK010000213.1:0-4972 GCA_040374415.1 Gemmatimonadaceae bacterium
CGTCCTGCCGAAGCCCTTTGAACTGGCGGGGCTGCGCGCGATCGTGGAACGCGTGCGACAGGCGCGCTAATCCCCGCGGCAGCGACCGACATGGCCACTTCCCCGCTGGCATCCTCACCGCTCGCTGGCGCGCACAGCTCGGTGCCCGCCCCGCGGGCGTTGGCGCAGCAGTTAGCCGCCATCGTGGGCGACCGCTGGGTGCGGGAACGCCCGGCGGAGCTGGCGGTCTTTGCCTCCGATGGCTTGCCCGGGTTGCACGCCACGCCACAGCTCGCCGTCTTCCCGGGGACGCGCGACGAAGTCGTCGCGGTGGTCCAACGGCTGGCGGCCGAAGGGGTCCCCTTTGTGCCACGCGGAGCCGGCACGGGACTCTCCGGTGGCGCCTTGGCCGACCACGTGGTGTTAATCGGCCTCAATCGGCTCACGCGCATTGTCGAGATCGATGCGGCCAATCGCATCGCGCATGTGGAGCCCGGGGTCGTCAATGCACGCCTCACGCGCGCGGTCGCACCGGCCGGGCTCCTCTTCGCTCCTGATCCCTCCAGCCAGACCGCCTGCACCATTGGAGGCAATGTCGCCGAGAATGCCGGCGGTCCACACTGCCTCAAGTATGGCGTCACGCTGAATCATGTGGTCGCGCTCGATGTGGTGCTGCCCGACGGGACGGTGCGTCGGTTCGGGGATCCCTACGGCGAGACGGAGGGGTACGATCTCCTCGGGCTGTTCATTGGGAGCGAAGGCTGCTTCGGCGTCGCGACCGATGTCTGGGTCCGGCTCCTGCCGCAACCGCAGACGATCTGCACGATCCTCGCGGATTTTCCCAGTGTCGATGCGGCGGCGCGGGCCGTCTCCGCGATCGTGGCCACCGGCATTGTCCCGGCCGCGCTGGAGATGATGGACAACCCCACCATTCGTGCGGTGGAGGCCTCGATTTATGCGGCCGGCTATCCGATCGATGCGGCGGCCGTCCTCCTCTGTGAGGTCGATGGGCTCTCCGCCGGGGTTCCCGACGATGTGGCGGCGATCACCGCCTGTTGCCACGCGGCTGGCGCGCGGGAGGTGCGCACCGCCACGAGTGAGACAGAGCGCGCTCGGCTCTGGCAGGGGCGCAAGAAAGCGTTTGGCGCCATGGGGCGGATCGCGCCGTCGCTGGTGGTGCAGGATGCCGTCGTGCCGCGCACGAAGCTCCCCGAGGTGCTGCGCACCATTGCCGACATCAGCGCGCGGCATCAGGTGCAGGTGTGCAACGTCTTTCATGCGGGCGACGGCAATCTGCACCCCAACATTCCGTACGACGCCAATGATCCGGTCGCGTCAGCACGCGTCCACGCGGCCATGAAAGAGATCATGCAGGCCTGCATCGCCGCCGGTGGTTCGATCACCGGCGAACATGGCGTGGGCCTCGATAAACTGGCGTACATGCCGAGCCTGTTCGACGACGATTCACTCGCCATGATGTGTGCGGCACGCACCGCCTTCGATCCCGAGCAGCGCGCGAATCCCGGCAAGGTGATCCCGGTGCGGGCCTGTCGGGAATGGCATGGGAGTGCGTCGCGTTGAGCGTCCCGGCCTTGGCGTCCATCTCGCTGCACGAACCGGCCGATGCCACCGCGCTGCGTGCCATCGTGCGTGAGGCGCATGCGACACAGACGCCGCTGCGCATTCGTGGCGCGGGCGAGTGGATGGACGCCGGGCGACCGGTGCACGCGCATCAACAGCTCAGCACCCGTGCCCTGTCGCAGGTGCTGGAATATGTGCCGGATGATCTCGTGATCACCGTGGGCGCCGGCATGACGCTGCGGGAACTCGCCGCCATCACTGCAGCGCATGATCAGTGGCTCGCGCTGGATCCGTGGGGCTCCAATGAGGATGGTGACGGCGGCACGATCGGGGCCACCATCGCGACCGCCTCGCATGGCCCCATGGCCCTTGGCTACGGGCGCGCGCGCGATCTCGTCTTAGGCGTCGCCTTTGTCACGGGCGATGGTACCCCGGTGCACGCGGGTGGACGTGTGGTGAAGAATGTCGCGGGCTTTGATCTCGTGCGGATGAGCACGGGCGCGTGGGGGACGCTGGGCGTCCTCACGCAAGTGAGTCTGCGCCTGCATGCGCGTCCGGCGGATGATGCCACCTGGGTCGTCCCACTCGAAACGGCGGAGCCGGCTACGCTGACGCGGCTGATCACGCGGCTGAATAGCGCGCCGCTCCTCCCCTGCACCGCGACGCTCGCGGCCTGCCTGGTGCTCACGCACGACGCCGCGCGCACGGTTGGTGCCGCGTCGGGGTATCCGGAGGCGCCGGCGCTGCTGCTGGCCCGTGGCACCGGCAATCACGCCGCGGTTGCGGCGCAGGCAGAGGCGTTGGCCACGGTGGGTCCGGTCACGCGTGTTCCGTCCGCACTGTGGCGCACCGTCCGCACCCTCGACGCCGATCGGGCGGTGCTGCGGCAGACGCAGGCGCCACTGCAGACGGCGGCCACGATGGACGCGTTGCACCGCTGGTGCGACGCGCAGGGGGCGAGCAACATTCATCTCCTCGGCGAACCCCTGCGCGGCACGGTGCGGTGCAGCGCCACCCTGCCGGCGCATCCAACAACACAGGCCTCCACGCCACTCCCACCGGGGGTGATCGCCGAGCGGTTGCCAACGGCGTGGTGGGCGCAGGTCCCATCGGCGGTGGGCGATCCGATCTCGCAGCGACTGCAGCAGCGCTTCGATCCGGCCGGCCTACTGAATCCCGGCATCCTTGGCGCGGCAACCGCGTCGACATCCGCAGGCACGCCATAAGATGGCCCAGCCGTCACACGCATCGACCAGCGCCGCAAGTTCCCGCGGCTGTGCACTCCCCGGCACACCGCTCGCTGCGGCCAGTGCCGGATTGGACGCCTGCGTCCACTGTGGCTTTTGCCTGCAGGCCTGTCCCACGTACGTGACCCTTGAGGATGAGAACGACAGCCCGCGCGGGCGGCTCGTGCTCATGCGGCAACTGTTGGACGGCCACATTCCGCTCACTGATCCCGATGTCGGGCGCCATCTCGATCGCTGTCTGGGGTGCCGTGGCTGCGAGACCGCCTGTCCGTCTGGCGTGCCCTACGGCGATTTGCTGGAGGCGACCCGGGCCACACTGTTGCCGGTGCGCGGCGTGCCGGCGGTGGCGCGGTTGGTGCTCGCCGTCTTTGCGCGGACGCGGCTGTTGCGCGTGACATTGCTTGGGGCCCGCGCGTTCCGCGCGACGCGACTGCCGCACCTGCTGGCGCGTCTCTTGCCAGACCGTCTCGCCTTTCCGATGGCGATGCTCGCCTCCACCACGCCGCAGCGGTTCCCCACGCCGTCGGGAGCGACGCGTCCGGCCGCAACGCCAGCGACCGCGCGCACGACCGCTGACGCGGCTCCGACGACGGTGACCTGTCTGCAGGGGTGCGTGATGGAGGGGCTCTTCGGTCATGTGAATGCCGCGACGGAGCGCGTCCTCACACACAATGGCTACGCGGTACTCGAGACCACTGCGCAGCATTGCTGTGGCGCGTTGCATGCGCACGCCGGCGATCTCGCGCAGGCGCGCGCGTTGGCGCGTCGGAACATTGCGGCCTTCGAACAGCATCCCACCGCGCGCATCGCGGTGAACTCCGCCGGGTGCGGCGCGATGCTCAAGCAGTACGGGCATCTGCTCGCGGATGATCCCGCATGGGCCGTGCGTGCGAGCGCCGTCGCCGCACGCACGCACGATGTGAGCGAACTGCTGGCGGCCTGTGGCCCAGTGACGGGTGGCGCGCTGCCAGTGCGCGTGACCCATGATCCGCCCTGCCACCAGATGCATGCGCAGCGCGTGGTGACACCGCCGATGGCGGTGCTCAGCGCAGTTCCGGGGATGACGCTGGTCCCGCTGGTCGATGCCGATCAGTGCTGCGGGAGTGCGGGGATTTACAATCTGGTGGAACCGGACACCTCCAATGCGGTGCTCGCCCCCAAGCTGGATCGTATCGCCGAAACGGGCGCGGCCTTGGTGGCGACGGGCAACCCGGGCTGCCTGATGCAAATTGGGGCGGGGCTGATCCAGCGCGGCGTGCCCACGCGGGCGGTCCACCCGGTGGAATTGCTCGACGCGAGCTATCGCGGGAGCAGAGCCACCGGAGATGCATCGCCCCGTGCCTGAACAGTCTGGCGGCATCGACGGACTGCTGGTGCATGTCGTGGCGTTTGATGGCGTGCTGGTCGACAGCTTGCCCGCGCGCTGCACGGTACTGCGCGACGCGTTGCTGGCGGTGGATCCGGCCATGCGCCAGGCGCCCATCGACGCGGTGGCTGACCTGCTCCCAGGTCGCACCTTTGAGGAGGCGGCCGTCGCGTTGATCCCGCTCGCGCTGCAGCGTGCCGATCCTCCGTGTGTCACGCTCTGTGCCCTCCAGGCCGAATCGGCGTGGCGCACGCGATGTGCCCACGGGATCGCGCTGCACGCGACCGTGGGGGCGCAGCTCCTGGCGGCGCAGGCGCGGGGGGCGCGGATTGTCCTGCGCGCGGATTCTGCGCGGCGTGAGGTCGAGGGGATGCTGCGGCAGGCGGGACTCGATGCGCTGGCCGCCCTGGTGCGCTGTGCCGACGATGGTCCACCCCGCGTGGATCCCTCCGTGGCCGTGAGCGCCACTGTGAGCGCCACCGCGAACTCGACCGCCGCGCAGTCGTATCGCGCCATCGCACAGCGGCTGGCAGTCTGGCCACCCATCGCCCGCACCACCATTCATGAGGCGAGTCGCTACGCGACGGCGATCGCCGCTGCTACTCTTCGCGCATGACGACCGACGCTTCCATCACCCCCCCGCGACCGCTCCCTTCTCGGTCCCGGTCCTCACCGCGGCCGATCACGTCGCCGTCGCCGCCCGGGTGACGGGCGTCGTCTGGTGGCCACTGGAGGGACGCTGGTTTCAGTGTCAGGGGCCCAAGACGGTCGAGGCCCTGAACGGCCTGGTGACCAACGA
>JBEIUK010000101.1:0-10000 GCA_040374415.1 Gemmatimonadaceae bacterium
GAGCGTCGCGTGCACCTTGGGCGTAGTCGCGTCCGGACCAGCCTTTTCGCTGTTGACGATTGATCCGGCCGCGGCTGACGCGTTGCGTGCCAGCGCAAGCGCTGCTGGCGGTGCGGCGGCGGAGAGCGCGAAAAAGCTCCCGTCGATGGCGCAGTGGCTGGTGGACCTGATCCCGGCCAATCCCATCAAGGCCGCGGCCGATGGGGCGATGCTGCCGCTCATCATCTTTTCGATCGCGTTTGGTGTCGCACTCTCGCGGATCGATGCGGAGCGAAAGGCGACGGTCATCCGGCTATTTGAAGGGATTCAGGACACGTCGATTGGCCTGGTCCGCTGGGTGCTGACCCTCGCTCCTATCGGTGTGTTCGGGTTGGCCGTGCCATTGGCCGCCAAGATGGGACTCAGTGCCGCCGGTGCGCTCGCCACCTATATCGTGGTCGTGGTGCTGTTGTCGGTGGTCTTGATCCTGCTGCTCTATCCCGTGGCGGCACTCTTCGGCAAGATCTCACTCAAGGCCTTTGCCCGGGCGGCGCTGCCCCCGCAGGCGATGGCCTTCAGCAGCCGGAGTTCGCTCGCGGCCATGCCGGCCATGATTACCGCCACGCGCGACACCCTCAATCTGCCACCGCAGATTGCCGGCTTTTTAGTACCGCTCATGACCTCCACCTTCCGGATTGGCGCCGGGGTGGGACAGACGGTCCCGATTGTCTTCATTGCGCATCTGTACGGAATCGATCTGTCGGCGATGCAACTCGCCACCGTTGCCATGACGGCGGTGATCGCCTCCTTCTCCGTGCCAGGGATTCCAGGAGGCGCCATTATTGCCATGGTGCCCGTGCTGATGGCAGCAGGCCTTCCCGTTGAAGGGGCCGGCATTTTGCTCGGCGTGGATACCATTCCTGACATGTTCCGTACCACCGCGAACATCACCGGCGATATGACCGCGGCCGTCGTGCTCGGCGAGCGGGAACGCCACGCATCCTGAACCGGAGACTGATCATGCCCCGCGTCCGTCGCCTCACGGCCATCGCTTCACAGCTTTCCCGCGCGGTGACGCTGCTGGCGTTGACGGCCTGCATGGCGCGCCCCATCGTCACGATGTACGGCGCGCCCTTCCCGGCCCGTGATGCGGATGCCCGCGTTGAAGTGTTCCAGTCGCAAAAGCCGGATCGTGCCTACACCGAAATCGCGCGCATTGAAGTGCGCGACACCAATGATCAATACAGCATGACGCAAATTCTGCAGAAAGCCCGGGGGATGGGCGCGGATGGCGTCATCATCCTCGGGCGCAGCGGTACGGTGGCCACCGGTGCGCCCGTCGGACGGACGTCGACCGGTCGCCCGGTGGGGGCCATGTCCGTGTCACAGCCGTACGGTACGGTCGCCATCGCCATCCGCTACAAGTAAGGCGGCGGCGAGCGGTAGGCGCCCACGCGCCTACCGCATGGGCGCCTAGCCCTGATACATCGTCTGACCGCCCACCACGGTCCGCACAATCGTGAGGTCCTTGATCCGCTCAGGCTTCACGGTGTGCGGATCATCGGACAGCATCACGAAGTCGGCCAGCTTCCCCGCGGTGATGGACCCCTTGGTCCCTTCCTCATGCGCCGCATAGGCGCCATGCAGGGTATTCACGCGGATCGCTTCGCTGACCGTGATGCGCTGATTCGCGCCCCAGGTCGTGCCGTCCCACCCGGTCCGCGTCACCATTCCCTGAATCCCCATCAGCGGTGCAAAGGGACCCGGGCTGAAATCTGAGCCGGCCGCCGCTTTGACACCGGCATCCAGCAGCGTGCGGAAGGCCATCGACCGACGCATGAGCGGTTCGCCATAGAACGGGAACTTGTCGGTGTTGTAATAGGCGTAGGTGGTGAACATGGCCGGAATCGCATCCACCGCCTTCATGCGCTGCACCAGCGCCTCCGTGATCAGCGTGCCGTGCGTGATTTTTGGACGGACGTCGGTACGAGGGAATGCCTGCTGGGCTCGTTCAAAGGCCGTGAGATACATGTCGATGGCGACATCCCCATTCGCATGGCAATTCACCTGAATACCAGCCCGATGCACCCGCTCCACCCACGCATCGAGCTCGGCTTGCGTCTCGGTGACATTCCCCGAGTAGGTGGTCCCAGGATATGGCGTGCTCAACGCCATCGTTCGCTCGGAGAATGAGCCATCGACCGTGTGCTCCGAGGTGGCCCCAAAGCGAATCCAGTCATCACCAAAGCCGGTGCGTATGCCGCTCGTGATCATCGATTCCATCACGCGTCCTTGCGGCTCATAGCTGATGCGATGACGCAACTCGCCACGCGCCCGCACGTCCTGCATGGCCGCGAGATCGCCCCCCTCGTGATGCACCGTGGTCAGCCCGTAGCGCGCGAACTGTTTGGAGATATGGGCCACACCGTCCCGCTCGCGGCGATCGCGCTCCGCGACGGACAGCTCCCGACGGCGCCCGGCCGCATTCAGCACCCCCATCGCCCGATCGGTGACCCGACCACTCAACTCGCCCGCCGCATCTTTGTCAAAAGTGCCGCCCGCCGGCGCCGGCGTCTCCCGCGTCACCTTGGCCAGCGTGAAGGCGAGCGTATTGTAGAAGGCCGTATGCCCGCCGCGATGCCGCACGACCACTGGATGCTCGGTGGACACCTGATCCAGATCCGCGCGTGTCAGCGAGCGCTTGTCCTTGAGCTTGGTGTCGTCGTGGAAGTACCCCTCTACCCACATCCCTGCCGGTGTCTCACGGGCCCGGGCCTTGAGTTTGTCGATGATGCTCTGGATGGTGACGAACTCCACCTCAAACGGATTCCCCACCAGCACCTCATACAGCAGTGTGGTGCCACCGGCGTGATTGTGCGTATCGATGAATCCGGGGACGACCGTCATCCCCTTCGCATCAATCACCTGCGTGCGCGGCCCTGCCAGTGCCTTGATCTCCGCCGAGCTGCCCACCGCCGTAAAATGCCCGGCTGAGACGGCGAAAGCCTGCGCCCGGGGGATCGCCGCGTCCATCGTGTGCACCGTGGCATTGAGCACCACGAGGTCTGGCGTGATCGCCGGAGCGGCCAGACGATGCCCCAGTGGCAGGACCGATGGCGATGCCCGCAGCCAGGACGGGGTCAGGGCACCGGCCACACCGGCCACGGTAAACCCCATGAATTCACGGCGGGAGCGACGAGACGACATGCTTCCTCCTGATCAGTCAGCGCAGCGGGTACTCCGGGCGGTGCAGACCACAGGGTCTGACCGGGATGGCGCAAATGTGCGGTCCGTCACCGCGAGGCCGCCAGTGCACCGGGAGCCCATCCCCATGTCCGCCCCTCGCAGAAACCCGCGCAGGGGTTCAATCGTATGGAGTGGCACGCCCGGCGCGACACGCCCGCTTTGGCTCGCCTTCCCGGGGGCAGCAGCGCGGGGCACTCCCGCGATCCCGTCTACACTCTCCTGACTCTCTCATGCGACCGATTCTTCGGCTCCTCAGCGCCGCCCTCGTCATCGGCAGCGCGACACGTGCGGACGCACAGCTCCCCACGGTCCAGCAGGTCTATGACAAGTTTGCCGCCGCCGTCGGTGGCGTGGACGCCTGGCGCCCCATGACCGGACGCACGGAAACTGGAACGGCCAATGTCACCTTCGCGGGGATCTCCGGCAGCTACGAACGGCGCTATGCGCTCCCCAACAAGACCCGATTGATTCTGGATCTGGGCATGGTGCGCATCGATCAGGGGTTCGATGGCGAAAAAGGATGGATCGATCAGGGGCAGGGTCCAATGCCTATGCCAGCGGATCAGGTGAAGTCGATGGCCGAAGCGAGCCCGGATGGCGCCCATTTCCTCAATCCGGCGCGCTTCGCCAGCGCGACAGTAGCGGGGCGCGAGACCTTTGATGGGGTCGACGCCTACAAACTCGACATCACCTTCAAGACCGGGGAGCACGCCTCGGAGTACTTCGATGTGGCCTCCGGCCTGCGCATTGGGACGGTCACCAAGACGCCAGCCGGTGAGCAAACGGCCGTCTACAAGGCGTATAAGGAGTTCGACGGCAAGAAACTCCCTACCACGGTCATTCAACGCAACGGCCAGGGGGACATTGTCATCACGATCACCGCGGTGACCTTCGGTGCACCAACCGGCGACGCCTTCAAGTCGCCCCAGTGATCACGCACGGTCCGCGCCGCGTATGAACCCCGCCGAGGCCGCGGGCGGGCCGCGCATTCACGCCGGAACCGCGCAAACCACCCGCACCGGGCGCTATGCCTGGTGCGGGGTCGCGCCTGCCAGTGCGCGGCGCCTCTGGTTCGCGCTCCACGGCTACGGCCAGCTGGCCGAGCGCTTTCTCCGTCCCTTCGCGGAGATCGTGCCAGCCGACACGTGTGTCATCGCCCCAGAAGGGCTTTCGCGCTTCTACCTCGAGATGCCGCGCGCTGATGGCGCGCACCTGCAGCGGGTTGGCGCCACCTGGATGACCCGGGAAGCCCGTACCGATGACATCGCCGATGCCTTGGCGTGGCTCAGCGTGCTCCAACGCACGGTGCTCGATGCCGTCGATCGTGAGGGACCTCCCCCGACTATCGGTGTCCTCGCCTTTTCGCAGGGGGTGGCGACCGCGATGCGCTGGCTCGCCACGGGCACGGTGCAGCCACATGCGTGCGTCTTCTGGGCGGGTGCCCCCGCGCCAGAGCTCGACGCCGATGCGCTGCGCGACGCGACTCGGCACGCGACCGTGTCGCTGGTCGCCGGCGATGCCGATCCGTTAATCAATGGAGAGGCCCGCGACGCGGCGCTGGCGGCGGTACGCACATGGGCCCCCGAGGCGCACCTGCTGCGCTTCCCGGGGGCCCATCAGTTGGATGCCGAGCTGCTCGCGCGGTGCCTGCAGGAGCTACCGGTCGCCGCAGCGACCTGACCCCCGCAGTGCCCGCGAGCCGCTATTTCAGCGGCGGGGCCGCTATTTCAGCGGCGGGGCCGCTATTTCAGCGGCGGGGCCGCTTGCTTCTCCCAGACAAAGCGCCGGAAGAATGCCCCCATGTGATCGAAGGTCGTAATCCAGTTGGCATGGATCATCGACTCGTGGAGATCGTCAGGAATCACCTGCAGCTCGTGGTAGATCCCTCGCGCACGGAGCAGCTGCACCAACCCAACCGTCTGCGCGAAGTCCACGTTCCGATCATCATCACCATGCACGAGGAAGACCGGCGACTTCCAGCCATCAATCGCGCCAACCGCTGACGACTTGAACGCGAGGTTGGTCGAATCAATGATCGGACCGTACAAATGCACACCAGCGAAATCCGCCCCGGCGATGAAGATGTCTGAATTCCGCGCCAGCGCTTCCGACGTGAGCAACCCGCCGTACGACAGCCCCCAAATCCCAATGCGCGACGCATCCACATTCGGATGGGCCTGCAGGAACTTCGCCCCCGCCATCACGTCCTGATACTCCGAGTTGCCGCGCGCCTGCGTCCCCGGCGCATTGCGGAAGCTGCGGCCGTAGCCCACACCGCTCCGGTAGTTGATCGACAGCACCACATACCCCTGGCTCGCGAGCCACTGATTCGCGGCGTACGCCCAATGGTAGAACTGCATGTAGTGATACCCCGGGAGCATCTGCCGGACCGGACCGCCATGCACGAACACGAGCGCCGGGCGCTTCTCGCCGGGCTTCATGTCCTGCGGCACGAAGAGCTGGTTACTGATCTCCAACCCGTCCGCCGCCTTCGTCTTCACGATCTGCGGCACCACATGCTTGTCCGTCGGGAAATCCTTCCCGAGCACCGGGAAAATCAGCTTCGGCTCGCCACCCGCCGTCGGCACCAGGGCGATCGACGCCGGCGTCTTCGCGCCGAAGTAGATCACCGCGACCTGCTTGCCGCTCGCCAACGGCTGCGGGTAGGTCTCAATGCCATCGCCCATAGAGATCTTGCGCGGTGTCCCGCCCGACGTTGACACCGCCCAGATGTGCCGACGCTCGATATCCGTCGCGTTCGTGCAGTAGTAGAGCGTGTTGCCACGATCCGGCGAGAAGGCTACGGAGGTCGCGTTCTCGATCAACCCATCAGTCGTCGTCAAACGCACCGGATCACCACCGGCCACGGGCACCGCGTAGTAGCGCTCCCACTCATCCTTCGGCACCGTCACCTGGAACACCAGCGACGTGCCCGCCCACACCATGCCATTCGCCGAGGTGAACACACTGTCCTTCGGCGCGTTGTGCCACACTTCGCGCGCTTCCCCGGTGGACGGATTCGCCACCATCAGCTTGAGCGTGTGTCCACCCGGGAACGCGGCGCTGTAAAAGCCCGGCGACTGGCGCATGTTCATCGCCGGCGCACTCTGACGACCGGCCGGCAGACTGAAGGCGGCTTCACCACCGCGACCACCGCCAAAGCCGCCGCCACACCCGCCACTCGGATTGCCCACCGGACGCGGCGCATTGGGACTCGACGCGGGACCGGCTGGATTCCCAATACCGCCCTGCCCCGTCTGCGCCTGCAACCCAAAGGGCACACCAGGACGACGGGAGAAGGCCAGCTGCTTGCCATCCGGCGACCACGCGGGATTCGCGTCGCAATCCACACTCGGCGCGATGTACGTGATCGCCCGCGTCGCCACATCCAGCACCGTGACAAACGCGTGATTCTCGCGCTCGCTCACGAACGCGATCTTCTTGCCATCGGGCGACCAGCTTGGCGATCCGTTGCGTCCCCAGATCCTGATGTACGGCGTGCCCGCCGTGTCCATCGAGGTCACTGGTCCACCACGCGTCACCTTCGCCCGATAGATCTGCCCCTCCTTCACGAAGAGGACGTACTTCCCATCAGGCGACAGTTCCGGGCTCGCACCCTCCGCGACACGCCATGCCGGTCCGCCAGTGGCGCGCACCGCCCAAATGGCGCGCTCGGCGCCGCTGGCCCGATGCGAGGGATCGGCAACCCATCCAAAACGATTCGGCGCGGAGCCGCGCACAAAGACAATTGTCGCACCGTCATCAGAGATCTGCACGTCGGTAAGATCCTCCCCATCATCCGTCAGGAAGTTGGTGAGGCGAACGGCTTTGAAATCGGGCGCGGCCGCCGTGTACACATTGCGAAGCCCACGATCGTAGGTCATCCAGGCAATGCGATCCGCCTTGCGCGCGGAGATCAGCGTGAGCGGCGAGGCCGGCGAGAGAAACGGCGCGATCGAGGGCACTGACTGCGCCGGAAGGGCGACGCTCGTGAACAGCACCGGTGCGGCGACGATCGCCGCCATCCAGTGGTGCCGCACAGCGCCGGCCACCGGCCGAATTCCGAAACGAGGCATAGGGGGCTCGTGAAGGGTGAAGGACGGTGGGAAATTACGATCGGGCTCCGGGGTCCGCGAACCCGGGGTCCACCGCCCCGGGAACGAGGCACGGGCTTCCGATCCCTCCTCATCCTCCAGACCGCGCTCCTGTGCATTCGACGCGATTTCAGTGCCTGCTGGCCCCAACGCTCGCTGCCCTGCTGGCCACCGCCTGTGGCCCCGTGGTGCGCCCTCGTGCGGACACCCCCTCACCTCGGTCCCCGCTAATGCCGGGTACCCGCGTCCTGCTCGACGCCCACAATAGCTATCCTGAGCGGGGGCAATGGACGGACCGGTTACCCCGCGCGCTCGCCACCGGCACACCGCTGGCGATTGAGCAGGATCTCTATTGGGTTCCGTCGGGACCGGGGGGCAGGTGGCAGTCGGTGGTCGCCCACGACTCCGACGCGGTGGCTGGCGCCCCAACCCTCGACGCGCATTTCTTTGAGGCGCTCCAGCCCCTCATGGAGCAGGCGCTGCGGGAGAACCGTCGGGACGAATGGCCACTGGTCACGCTCAACCTCGACTTCAAAACCGATGAGCCGGCGCACCATGCGTACATCTATGCGCTTCTGGAACGGTACGCTGCTTGGTTGACCACCGCACCACGGACCGCCACGCCGTCAGAGCCGGCGCCCCTCACCGTCGGTCCCATGATGGTCCTGACCGGCGCCGATAGCACGCAACGCCGGGATTTCCATGATCGCATCGCGATCGGCGGGCGGCTCCTGCTCTTCGGCGCGATGCCATCCGTCACCATTCCCGGTGCCGACAAAGCGGAACGGACACGCAATGCCGCCACATGGCCCGCACCGGCCATGATCCCGCAGCGCGTCAGTAACTATGTCCGTTGGGTGAACTTTGGCTGGAACGTGGTCGAAGCGGGCGGGCAGCGGGCCGCCGGCGATTGGAGCGCCACGGACAGTCTGCGCCTCGCGGCATTAGTCTCGCAGGCGCATGCGCAGGGGCTCTGGATCCGTTTCTACACCTTGGACGGATTCACCGCCGCCGACGATCGTGGCTGGACCGCGTCCTACAACTTCGGCACCCTTGATGCCGCCCGCGTGCGCTGGCGGGCCGCCGTCCAGACTGGCGTGGACTTCATCGCCACCGATCAGTACGAGCTCTTCGCCGCCCACCGCCAGAAATGACCAGCGGCGGGCGATCCCGAAGGATCACCCGCCGCACGCCACCCGGAAACCAACGCTTTACTGAATCTTGCCGACGCCGAGCGCCTTGTTGAGCGCGAGGATCTGCACGTCGAGCTCCTTTCGGAGCACCTGGTAGCGATCGAGCGCGTCACGACCAACCTTCTGGTCACCGCGTGCCGTCATGCCCGCCAAGTAGGAGATGTGGGCCTGCAAACCCGGCTTGCCGTAGCGCACCGGCTGCGTGTTCAGCACCTCGGACACCGCCTTCACCTTGGACAGCGTGTCCGCCGCGGCACCGGTTGCACTCTTGAGGCGGGTCTCGGCCTGCCGGGCGCGCTGCACCGTGGCATTGGCATCCGCCACCAGCGTTCGCATCCGCGTGTTGTGGTCGAACTGCTCCTGGAGATCCGCCACGGTGGTCCCTTCGGCCGCCAGTCGCGGATCAATCTTCACCGTGAAACGCACCGTCTGCGTGGTGCTGCCCACGGTCAGCTTGGCCTGATACGTCCCCGGCGGCATGCCGAGCCCCGCCGCGTTCTGCACGTTCCAGACAAAACGGTTCAGCCCCGGCGTCTTCGTCACGATGTTCATCGCCGGACCCGCCGCACCACGTCCCGGGCGCCCTTCCATCATCGCCGCTTCCGGATCATCCGGATCACCGCCGCCACCAAAGCGACCGCCACGGGCGGCCACCACCGGCGCATCGCTCTTATACGACGCCACAGTCGCCCCGGCCGCGGTCAGGATCTCCAAGCGGACCGTGTCCGACGGCGTCGCCGGAAGGAAATACTCCACCTGCGGCCCCAGCTGCGCCGGCGCGGCCGTCGTGCGATACCCATCACGCGGCGTGAACAGCGTCACCTGTGACGACGAGACCGCCGGCGTGAGCTGATGCAGCACCGAGATGTTGTCGATCATCCACGCCGACCGCCCCTGCGTCGCGATCACCAGATCCTTCTGATGGACCTTGATGTCGTTGATCGGGATATTCGGCAGATTCAACTGGAACGACTGCCAGTGCGCACCGTTGTCGAAGGAGATGAACATCCCGAACTCGGTGCCGGCATACAACAACCCTTCCCGGCTCGGATCTTCCCGCACGACACGCGTCGGCCAATCCGCCGGAATACCGTTCTTCCCGTCGGTCAACCGCGTCCAGCTCTTCCCGTAGTCGTCGGTGCGATAGATGTACGGGGCGTAATCCCCGAGCAGGTACCGGTACACCGCGAAATACGCCGAGCCCTTCCGATGGGGCGAGACTTCGATCCACGCCACCCGCCCACCCCACGCCAGCTCCTTCGGGGTCACATTCTGCCACGTCTTGCCGTTGTCGCGCGTCACATGGAACGGCCCGTCATTAGCGCCCGTCCAGATGACCCCCTTTTCCATCGGCGATTCGGTGATCGCATACAACGTGCTGAAGAACTCTTCACCGGTCACGTCGCGGGTGATCGGTTCACCGCTGGCCCCCTGGCAGCACTTCGGAAACGCCGTGAGATCCGGCGAAATCTTCTGCCAGGTGACCCC
>JBEIUK010000187.1:0-5853 GCA_040374415.1 Gemmatimonadaceae bacterium
CCAGTGGGACCGGTCTGCCCCTGACCCCCCGGCACCCCCTGTGGACCAGCCGGCCCCGCCGGACCCTGCGGGCCAGCCGGGCCCATCGCCCCCTCACAGGCCGTCGCGCCCAACAGGGTCGCCGCGAACCACACCACGCGCATCACCTTCATTTCGTCACTCCACGGAAACGCGGGAGATAATCGGGGAACACCACCGACAGGTTCGAGTTGCTCAGACGGCGTTGGACGATCTCGGCAAGCACGTCGCGCGTATCGATGGTCACCCGAAGGTCTTGGCCATCTTCGAGCTCTTCCCGCTCGAGCCCCGGCCAGTCGGTGAGGACCCGCCCGCCAGCAATCGCGGGACCCATCACGAACATCACGCTGGCCCTGCCATGGTCTGTCCCCATCGAGCCATTCTCGCGCGCGTTGCGCCCGAACTCCGTGGTGACCACCAGCGTCACTCGGGTGGACCGGGCGCCTTGCATCACGTCCTGCCAGAACGCGCCGAGCCCCGCGGCCAGCTCCTCCATGACGCCGGCCATCGAACCACCGACGGTGCCCTGATTGGCATGTGTATCCCAGGCGCCGAGATCCACGTGCGCCGCCTCGAGCCCAACGTCACCCCTGATCAGCACGGCGATCGACTTGAGCGCCTGTCCGAAATTGTCGGTGCCATACGTCGCCCCATTTGAGGAACGGTAGCCGTCGAAGTCCAGCATGCGCAGCATGTTGGCGGTGCCAAGCGCGTCCATGGCGCTGTCACGGAGCGGCGCCCACGCGGTGCTGTACAGTCGCTGGAGCGCCAGCTCCGACGGCGTGTTGACCTGAAACTGGTCGGGTCTGGGGATCGACAGCGTGCGGGGCGCCCCCGTCAGGGTGTGGGGGACGCCATACGTGACCGAGATCGCCCGAAGAGAGGCGTCCGCATTCAATGGGGGGACCATCGCCAGATGCCGAGCGAGCCACCCGCTCTGGATGAGATAATCATCCGGCTTCCCCTGTTCGAGGTACCGCTCCGCCTCGAAGTGCGACCGTGATTTCGTGTACCGCTGCCCCGCCGCTTGGACGAACAGCAGGTCGCCCGCCCGGTACGGCGCCAGCAAGGCCCGCATCGCGGGTGGCAGCATGAAGTGATCGTCGAGCGCACTGCCCCGATTGGGGGATGTCGAATCCGGCCGCGGCACGGAGATGGTGGGTCGGCCGCGATAATACGCCGCATCGGCGAACGGGACCACCATCGAGAGGCCATCGGCGCCGCCACGCAGGAAGATCGACACGATGATGTCGCGGGCGGTGTCCGCCGACTCGGCGAAGCGCATCTCCGGCATCCACGCCGGAACCACCGTCGCCGCGGCACCGGCGCCCGCCCACTGAAGGAACCGGCGACGATGCACCTGCTCATACTCGTTGCACCCCACAGGGCGCTGGTGACGGTCGGACATGCGTGGCTCCTCAGTAGAACTGAAATTCGGGGGAGATGAGCGCGAGACGGACCGCGTTCTGCAGCCGACTCGTCGTCACCCCGGAGCGGAGCGTATTGCGGATCTCGGTGGCCAGCGGCGCGGACATCTCGCCACCGAACAGGCGCCTATTCATGCCAGCGACCACGCCGTCCACCGTGCCATCCTCGACAAACCCCGCGAAGTCGGTGATGACGCTGCCGCGGCTCGTGTTCCCGTTCTGCGCGAGTTGCTCTGTCGCATTCCACCGATCCACGATCATGCCCGCCCAGAAATCCGCGCGGTCGGGGTAGCCATCCGGCGTCTGCCAGTTGCCGACGGCATGCCCAAGTGACCCCAGAATCCCCCCGATGCCGTCGTTGTCCGTGCGGTAGTTCACACGCGACCGGACCTCGGCGCCGGTCCCCCGTATGGCGGACACGACAAAATGAAACGGCCGTTTCAGCTTGGCTGGTGCCCGCTGGACATTCGCCGGTGACAAGACCACGCGTAACATGGCCTTGATGTCGCCCTCCTCACCGTAGGCGTTCACGACAGCTTGCACCTGTGTCGCACTGGGCGTGGGCGACACAAACCATTTCAGCAACTTGGTGGCGATATACCGTTTGGTCTTCGGATGACGGATGAGGTGTTCGCCGAAGGCGACGCCCTCCTCCATGCCCGCCGTGCGAGGGCCCGGCGGCGTCTCAGGAAAGGTCATGCCGAAGCACGACTTGGCGCCGAAGTCATGGTTGTACGCTTTGTACTCGAACTCGCCTCGCTCGTCCACCGACCATCCGGTGAGGATGCGCGCCAGCCCATGCACATCCTGCTGCGTGTATCCGCCTTCGACGCCCACCGTGTGCAGCTCCATCAGCTCGCGGGCATAGTTCTCGTTCACCCCCCACTTCGTACTCCACACCTGGTCCAGGTAGTGCAGCATGGCGGGACTGCGCATGGTGGCACGGACCAAGGCGCCGACAGATGCGAGGGACAACGGACGAATCGCCACCAGATCATGAAACGGCTTGAGACCGCCAAACACCCACAGATTCACGTGAAAGTGGTCGGTCCAGAACTCCACCATGCGCTCCTGAAGCTGCCGCTTGCCCAGAATTGCGCGCTCGGCCACGTGACGCTGGTAGGGATCCAGGACGTACGGCCCCAGCGTGTTGGCTGCCTGGTGAACCAGCGTGTCCCGGGGCGTCAGCGCTTCAAAATCGGAAAACCCACGCGCCAAGTGCTCCTCGCAGGCGCGGTCGTCGATCGCTTCCCAGGCCAACTGCTCCTCGAGATACGCCCCGTACCCGAGCCGCTGAACGCGCGACACCTCGGCCGCCGTGATGCCCAGCGAAATGCGGCGAAGCAACCGCAGTTCCGGTGACCGCCATGTCACCTGCTGACCGAGCTGGCTGAAGACGGAGCCGTAGCGATTGGAGGACGCTTGTGCCTCACTCCGCTCCGGGACCGCGCCAACCGCGGCCGCGCCGGCTGCCACCGCAACGCCGCTCCGGAGCCAGGCCCGACGAGTCAGCATCGACGCATCGACCCTATCGCTCGACGGAGAAAAGTTTGCGGTCGCTTCCTGTACGGTCTCCGCGGCGTGAGCGGGCAATTCGCCCGCGCGTCCCTGTTCAACCATGCGGCCTCCATCATGGTTCGATCCGACTCCATTCGCATGCGCGGTACATGGCTGCCATAACGGTGCAGCAAACCGAGCTCATCCGCAAGCTACACCACAGCGAGACGAGAGGAGCCGGCCGAGTGGTCTCGCGCGACTGCCGAATAGGCGCGTAAATCCCGACCGTCTGATCGTATTCGCCGTGCCTATTTCAGGGCCGACAGCGAAATGCGGAACGCACCGCCCGTGTTCGTGGCCGCCACGAGAAATCCGTTGCTGATGACCAGATCAAAAATGGTCTTGTCACCGAGACCGGTGTTCAGCTCGGCCCATGTGTCGCCGTTAGTCTTCGAGTAGAACACGCCTAACCCGAACGCGCCAGCCACGATCAACTGCGCGTTGCTGGCGAAGCCGCGATACGTGGAGGAGGGGAGCCCTCCCGCCAGCTGGGACCAGGTCGCCCCGCCGTCAGTGGAACGGAAGACCCCCGTCCCGATCTCACCGCCGAGAAAAAGGCTGGTGCCCTTCGCCTCGATGGCGCGAAAGGTGTTGGCCGTCAGTCCGGTGTTGCTGGGTACCCACGTGGTCCCGCCATCGACGCTCTTCATGACCCCGGAGCCGTTCGTGCCCACGAACACCACATCGCCGAGTGCAGCGATGCTGCGCACGTCCACCCCGACCAGCCCGGCCGCCGCCCAGCTGTCGCCCTGATTATCGGAGCGGAAGACACCGCTCGGACCCACCACGTACAGTCGCGTGCCAGCCTTCACGATCCCGCTGGTACGCATCTCGGTCATGCCGATGCTACGCGCGACCCACGTAACACCCGCATCACTGCTGCGAAAAACACCTTGGCTGGTGGCCGAGTAGAGATACGTCGCGTCATCCGCAAAGCCACGCGTAGGTCCAACGGCGTCGTTGCCGGTGTTCGACGGGCGAAACGTCGCGCCGGCATCGTCCGAGCGGTACACACCGGTGGCACCGCCCACATAGGTGACCGCGCCACGACTCCATGCCGACTGCATGTTGAGCGCCGCGGTGCCGCCACTGACGGTCCAGGAGTCGGCCACCGGTGTCACTGGCGGTGTTACCGGTGTTACCGGCAGGGGATCGGAAACGGCGCTGTTGCACGCGGGGAGCCACACGAGCGCGAAAACGGACAACCGCATACATCGGATCGATCGCATCGGTACCTCGTAGGTAACGCAGAGATGGCGCCGCCGCCCATGCTACTCCAACACGCGCCTCCTGACTCCCCCTATCCTACCTCGCCAGCGCCGACGCGCCCCTCGATCACGGCAGACGACGAATCGCGACGCGCCACACCCACCACATCAGCAGCGGCTGCACCGGTAGTCGCACCCACAAGCCGATGATGAACCACGCCGATTCGCCAGCCGCCCGCGCCTGATTCAGCATGTGGATGTTGGCTGGGAGCACCGCCACGAGTAACGCGATCAGTCCCCACGCGGCCGCAACACGCGTCGCGGGAATGAGCAATCCGATCGCGCCCACAATTTCAAAGACGCCACTCACGTACGTGGCCACGCGCGCATTCGGTACCCACGGCGGCACGATGCGGTCGAAGAACACCGGCATCACGAAATGCAGCACGCCGGCCGCCAGGAAGAGCAGCGCCGGCGCCCTGACGGTGGTGCGCGACATGCCGGGCTGCGACACCGCGTGCGTTACTTGGCCGGCGGCATCGCCGCCAGCAGTCGTTCCACGAACCCATTCACCGACGCATTGCTGTCGATCCAGCGCACCACCGCCACCACATCGTTCACCGGGTCCACGTAGATGATGTTGTTGCCGGCGCCAACGTGCACGAAGGCCTGCGGCGGTGCCGCCGGCACGTACTTGCGGTCGGTGTTCAGGAACCAGTTCATGTAGCCGTACGTCGGCTGCGCCGGCGTGGGCGTGAGCGCCTTGGTCACCCAGGCCTCGGAGAGCAGCTGCTTACCGCCCCACACGCCGCGACGTTGCGTGAGCAATCCGAAGCGCGCCATGTCCCAGGCGTTGATCATCATGCCGCCGCCCCAGTGGCCACCACCGCTCACCGACTGCACCAACTTCCCGTCGAGCACGATCCACGAGTTGTCGTAACCGTACCAGCGCCACGTGTTCGACGCGCCAATCGGCTCCATGATTTTGTCACGCAGAATGTCCGGCAGCGGCTGACGCCACACTTGCAACGCCGCCAGCGCCAGCACGTTCACGCGCGTGTCGTTGTACTCGTAGGCCGAACCCGGCTCCACGCGTGGGCGTGTGGTCCACGTGTTCACCTGCTGTGCCGGACGATCGGCCCACTCGGGCTTGCCCCACAGCGTGCCTTCCCAGTCGCTCACCTGACGCAGCAGGTGATCCCACGTGAGCCGTTTGTTGTGCGGACTGTCGAACGGGCGTAACCACTTGGCATCGCCTGGCCAATCGGCACCGAGTCCTGTGCTGTTCGGATACGCCCGCAGAATCGGTGGCATCACCTGCGACACCGTGTCATCCACACTGCGAATGCGACCTGCATCAAAGGCGAGTCCCACCACCGTGCTCAGGAAACTCTTCGTCACGCTGTTGGTGATCTCGACGGCGTTCGGATCACCCCACGTGGCCACCACGTAGCCTTTGCGCAGAATCACACCCGTGGCGCCGCCACGCGGCGCCAGCGGTCCGATCGCGGCCCCGAAGGGCTCACGACCAAAGCTCTGGTAGTGATTGAGCTCTAGATCACGCGGTGTCTTGCTCTCCTTCTCGATCGCAAACGCGATCGCCGCCGCCAACTTCACCGAATCCATTCCCATCGCCGAGGGCG
>JBEIUK010000226.1:0-4704 GCA_040374415.1 Gemmatimonadaceae bacterium
CCAATCTCGATGACTCCCGGGAGCGTACGCTGGCCGCCACGACCCCCATGCTGGGGCTTGTGTGGCGGGGCGGTCGGAGTTGGTCGCTCTTCGCGAACTGGACCTCGGCCTTCGAAACGCCAACCATCACCGAACTCACCAATCAGGAGGACGGGAGCGCCGGCCTCAATCGCCGCCTCGCGCCCCAGTTCACCCGCACGGTGGAGACAGGGGTGCAGGGGATTCTTGCCAGTCGCGTGCGTGTTGATCTCGCGGCGTTTCGGGCCATTGTGCACGATGAGCTCGTGCCCTTTGACGTCCCGAATGCGCCCGGACGGAAGGCGTACCGCAATGCGGGCCAGACGTCACGCACCGGGCTCGAAGCGAGTGCGCGGGCCGTCTGGCCGCTGGTGGATGCCGGGGTGTCGTACAGCTATGCCCACTACCGCTTTGATCGGTACAGCGTGGGGACGGTGAACTATGCGGGCCAGCCGATTCCAGGGATTCCCACACAGACGGCGCAGGCGTGGGCCACGGTACGACGCGGCGGGTGGTTCGGGACGCTGGAGACGAGCCTTACGGGACGCATGACCGCCGATGACGCGGGGCAGGTCATCGCCGCTGGTGCGAGTGTTTGGGGGGCACGCACCGGGGTCACGACGCCGGTGCTGGTGGGGCATATGACGCTCGAACCCTCTGCCGGGGTCGATAACCTCTTCGATCGCCGGTATGCCGCGAGCGTCGTGATCAATGCGACCCGGGGTCGGTTCTACGAGCCGGGACTCCCGCGTCGTCTCTGGCTGGCGGTCCGCATCACCGGGCACTGAGCCGGGGCGACGGGAGCGCTGGGAACCGGGGAGGCCACTGCCGCGCTCATCTCGCGGTGCATCACCGCTGGCGGTGGGCCCGTCCTGTGGGTTCCGGTTTCCCCTCTGCTTCGGAGTGACGCGTGACGGACATTGATGCGATCCTGCTGGATTCCTTCACCACGTCGGATGGCCTGCTCGGGCTGATCGGCATCGACGATGACCGGCCGATGGCCGCGTGGAGTGCGCCGCACTACGAGCGCGCCCTGTTGATGCAGGGGATCGCGCAGGCCCGGGTCGACGCCGCGACCTGGCGGCTGTCCGATGTGCAGGGGCGTCAGGGCACGGCGGAGATGGTCGCCGGCGCGCAGGCGTCGCTGGCCGATGCCGAGGCGCAGGTGAGCGCGTGGACGGCGCAGCGCGAGCGGCTCGAAGCGGCACGCGCCGCCCTGTAAGCCGCCCTGTAAGCCGCGCTCGTCGCGCGCCACCAGCGGCGGGCATGCAACGCACACGGGGGATCGCCACAGCGGGTGATCCCCCGTGTCGTTCACGGATCCGACGCTTACCGAATCCTCAGCACGAACGGCATCCGCGCATAAACACCGCGCGGATCATCCCCCTGGAGCACCGCGCTCGTCTGCCGCAGGATGGCCCGTGCCAGCTCCTGCGCTGGCCCGTGTCCGGTCAGCGAGGCGGCCAACTGGGCCACCGGTGCCGGCTTCCGCTCCAGCCTCTCGATGAGGCGTTCCGCCGTGGTCCGCGCGCGCGGATACTCCTTGATGTCGTAATCGCCGGTGAGTTTGGCGTACGTCGCCGCGCTCGCCACGGCGGCATCAAGCCCGCCCAGCGAGTCCACGAGGCCGATACGCTTGGCGTCGAGCCCCGACCAGACGCGCCCTTCCGCAATGACCCGCACCGAATCCGGTGAGAGCTTTCGGGCCGTCGCGACGCGATTGATGAACGCCCCATAGACGGCGTCGGTCCCGCGCTGGATCACCGCGAGCTCCTCCGCCGACCGTGGGCGTGACAGCGTCGCGAGATCAGCGAAGCGGCCGGTCTTCACGGTGTCAAACGTCACGCCATTCTTCGTGGCGAGTTCTTTGAAGTTGGGGAGCAGTCCGAAGACACCAATCGAACCGGTGATCGTATTCGGTTCCGCGAACACCTGCCGTGCGGCCGTCGTGATCCAGTAGCCGCCGCTCGCTGCCACAGATCCCATCGAAACCACCACGGGCATGGTCCGCGCTATGAGTGCGAGCTCGCGCTGGATCTTCTCGGAGGCAATCGCGCTCCCACCCGGGCTGTTCACGCGCAGCACCACCGCCTTGATCCCGCTGCTGTTGCGTACACGGCGGAGCTCACGCGCCAAGGCATCGCCGCCGATGTTGGTGGCATCGCCGTCGCCGTCCACGATCTCCCCCTGCGCATAGACAATCGCCACACTCTGCTTCGCGCCAATCGCCCGCGCACGAGCCATGGCAATCGGCGCGTAGTCTTCCAGCGTCACCTGTGGGAGCGTGGGGCTCCCCAAGGCCGCGGCCAGCTCTTCGGTTTGGCTCGTCCCCGAGGCGCTACTGTCGCGACGTGACCCACCGGCGGCCCTGACCCCCGCGACGATCTCCAGGTCGCTCAGCACTTCATCGAAATACGCGACACGGTCCACCAGCTTCGCCGTCCGCGCCGCCTCCGGCAGCAGCAGTCCCTGCGTATCGGCAATTTGCTGCACCGCCACCGTATCCAGCCCGCGGCTGTCGGCGATCCCCGCCTTCACCTCATGCCACAGGTCGCCGAGATACCGCTGCGTCTGGGCCCGGCTCTCAGGACTCATGTTGCTGCGCGTGAACGGTTCGACCGCGGACTTGAAGCGGCCCACGCGGCTCACCTGTACGCCAATCCCGAACTTTTCGAGGAGCCCCGCAAAAAACACCGGCTCCGCCGCGAGGCCAGGGAGCATCAGCGCGCCGAAGGGATCGAGCGTCACCGTGGTGGCCGCCGAGGCAACGTAGTAGTCACGCACCTCGGGGTTCACGAGGTAGGCATGCACCGGCTTCTTGGACTTTCGGAAATCCGCGATCGCCGCGCGGAGTTCACGGAGCGCGGCATACCCGGAGCCGTCGCCGCCGCCGACAATGCTGCCGCGGATGAGCACGGCGCTGATGTCTGAATCGATGGCCGCGCCCCGCAGCGCCATGATCGCCGAGCGGAGGGGGAGGGTATTCTGTCCGCCGGTGACAAGCAGGTCGTCCACGACCGAGTGGTGCTCCACCGTGGTCGGGGCATCAACGAGGGCTTGATCGAGATCCATGACCAGCACGGAGCCCTTCTGCACCACGACGGTGTCCTTCCCTCCGGCTGCGGCGGCGATACCGATCACCAAGAGGATGCCGCCCACGACGCACAGCGCGATGGTGACCAAATTCGCCGCCAGGGCCGTCAGAAACGCCTTCATGCCTCACTCCGGACAACAGGTCGGTCATTGGGGGCACGTGCCCCGGGGATACAGAACCCTACGGGATACCCCGCTGCAAGGATTCTAGCACCGGGGCTCCCGTCAGGGAGGCGGGAAAACATGACGGTTCCGTCGCATTCCCCCTTGCCCTCTGGCACGGCAGTCCGCACCTTCCAACTAGCAGAGCATTCCGCCAGAGCATTCCGCCAGAGCATTCCGCCACGGTTCGCCAGCCCCCGAGGACGCTGTTTATGCCCACCTACAAGGCCCCGCTCGACGACATCCGGTTTCTCCTGCACGATGTGCACAACGTGGCGCAGTTGGCGGAACTCCCGGGCTTCGAGGAGGCCACGCCGGATCTGGTGGACGCGGTGCTGGCCGAGGGGGCGGCGCTGTGCGAGACGGTCCTTTTCCCCCTGAACCAGTCGGGCGACGCGGAAGGGGTGCGCTTGGACCAAGGGACGGTGCGGACCCCGGCGGGGTTCAAAGAGGCCTATGCGCAATACACCGCCGGGGGGTGGACGGGGATTGCCGCCGACCCGACCTACGGTGGGCAAGGGCTGCCGGAAGCGGTCCGCTTCGTGATGGAGGAGCTGCTCTGCTCCGCGAATCTCTCCTTCAGCATGTATCCGGGGCTCGCCCACGGCGCCTACAGTGCGCTCATGAGCCATGGGTCCGAGGAGCTGCGGCAGCGCTTTCTCCCCAAGCTGGTCGACGGCTCCTGGGGCGGGACGATGTGCCTGACGGAAGCGCATGCGGGCACGGATCTTGGGATCCTTCATACGAAGGCGGTTCCGACGGGCGACGGCGCCTACCGGATTACCGGCTCCAAGATCTTCATCTCGGCCGGTGAGCATGACCTGACCGAGAACATTGTGCATCTGGTGTTGGCGAAGCTCCCTGATGCCCCCGCCGGCACGAAGGGGATCTCGATGTTCGTCGTCCCCAAGTATCTCATCGAGGGTGACGGGAGCATTGGCGCGGCGAATGGGGTGAGCTGCGGCGCCATCGAGCACAAAATGGGGATCAAGGCCTCAGCGACCTGCGTCCTCAACTTCGACAACGCGCTGGGCTGGATGGTGGGGGAGCCGCATAAGGGGATGCGCGGCATGTTCACCATGATGAACGGGGCGCGCCTGGCCGTTGGGCTGCAGGGGCTGGGACTCGCGGAGGTGGCCTATCAGAACGCGCTCGCCTATGCGAAGGAACGGTTGCAGGGACGCGCGCTCACCGGGCCGCAAAATCCGGCCGGGCCGGCGGATCCCATTCTCGTGCACCCGGACGTGCGGAAGGGGCTGTTGCGCATCAAGGCCTTCAACGAAGGGATGCGGTCCCTCGCCTACTGGATCGGGATCCGCATTGATCTCGAGCACCGGCACCCGGATCCCGTGGTGCGCCAGGCGGCCAGCGACATCGTGGCGCTGATGACGCCAGTCCTGAAGGCGTTTCTGACCGATAAAGGGTTCGATA
>JBEIUK010000114.1:0-9210 GCA_040374415.1 Gemmatimonadaceae bacterium
GACCGTGATGGTCGCAACGCCCGGCGCCACCGCCGTCACCACACCCGCCACGTCAACTGACGCGATGGTGGCAGCCGACGAGGCATACGTGTAAGCCACCGCGACGGCCGAACCAGCCTTGTTCACCGTGGGAACGATGGTGACCTTCTGGTTCACCGCCACGCTCGCCGCCGACGGCGAGAGGGCCAGGCCGCTGATCGCAGCCGCCGGGGCCGCCACCGACACCGACGCCGCGGCCGTGCCGCCCGTCGACGCCGCCGCCGTCACCGTCACGTTGCCCGCGGCCACCGCGGTCACCGCGCAAGCCGAACCGGACACGGCCGCGGTCGCGACCGCCGTGTTGCTCGAGGTGCAGCTCGCCAGCGTCGGGGACGCGGTCTTGCTGCCACCGGTGATCTGAACGGCGAAGTTCAGCTTTTCACCAATGTTCATCGTGGCGCTGGGCGGGGTGATCGAGATCACCACCGGCGAATCCGGCGCGACGGGCACCGTGACGTTGTCGCCGCAGGCACCCAGCGCGGTCAACGCGCCGAGGCTGAGGGCGACGAGCGCCGTGTTCCGAGAAAAGAGTTGCATTAATCCCCCTCTTACGAGGTCTTGGAGGTAGCTGCCAACGTCGGGGCGGGTGCCCTTCACCGGCGAAGCTGCTGTCTGTTGAAGATCGGGCCGATTGGACCCGTATCTCATTGATGTCACCGTGATGCACTGAACACGTCTCCGGGGACGGCCGGTCGGTATTCACCACATCGAGCGCGCAACACCAATGCCCGCACTGCAAAGCCCTGCACCTACAACAACATCCCTGCAACAACACACTGCACCTGCACCCTACGGTGTTCATACTCATCGGCATGAACGACGTGCGCCAAGCTCCCCGGACACACCTCCGGATAGAACTCGGGCATAGATAGCAACGCCCAAAGGTAGGGACAGGGGAGCGAGCGGTCAAGACAGGGGGTGTCCACCCCCGCGGACAGGGGGTCACGATTCTGTCTCGATGGACGGTCACCAGGCGGTTGTCCACATTTCCGGACGGCCACCACCCCCGCGCCCCGCTAAAACCCCGAACCACGACCCCGCCCCACACGATACCTTTCCGGACATGGCTGACCTCACCAGGATCCACCACCCCACCCCCCGGGAGATCCCCGCCCCACCCCCCACCGCACTCGGCCCTGCCCTCAATGCGGCGCAGGCCCACGCGGCACACTTTGGCGATACCCCCCTCCTTATAGTGGCAGGCGCCGGCTCCGGGAAAACCCGGACGCTCATCCATCGCGTCGGCCATCTTATAGAACGCGGCGTCCCCGCCAGTCGGATCCTGCTTCTCACCTTCACCCGGCGCGCCGCACAGGAAATGCTCGAGCGGTGCCAGCGCCTCGTCGGATCCGCCGCCCAACAGGTCCAGGGCGGCACCTTCCACGGTACCGCCCACCGCCTCCTCCGTCGTTTCGGACCCGCCGCCGGCCTCCCCGCCGACTTCACCATCCTCGATCAGAGCGATGCCAGCGATCTCATGGGACTCTCACGCGCCGCGCTGGGCTACGCCGACTCGCTCAAACTCCCGAAATCCGCCCCACGCTTTCCGCGCGCGGAAACGCTGCTCGCGATCTACTCGCGCCATATCAATACCGATCGCCCCGTCGCCGACCTCCTCGGCGAGCAGTGGCCGCACTTCCTGGCATGGGCCGGGGATCTGGAGCCGCTCTTCGCCGATTACGTGCGGCGGAAAGCCGAGCGGAATCTGCTCGATTACGATGATCTGCTGCTGTCGTGGGCGCTCCTGCTGGAACAGGCGCCCACCATCGCCGAACAGATCCGCGCACTGTATGACCACGTGCTGGTCGATGAATACCAGGACACGAATCCGCTGCAGTCGCGCATCCTGCGCGCCCTGTGCACCAATGGGCGCATCACGGTGGTAGGCGACGACGCGCAGAGCATTTATGCCTTCCGCGGCGCGACGATTCGCAACATCCTCGACTTCCCGCACCAGTTCCCCGACACCACCATCGTCACGCTCGAACGCAACTATCGCTCCACAGCGCCGATTCTCGATACGACCAATGCCCTGATCTCGCGGAGCCGCGAGCGCTACTCCAAACAGCTGTGGACCGAGCGCACCGGTGGAGAAACGCCGTGGCTGGTGACGCTGCGTGATGAACACGAGCAGACCACCTTTGTGGTGGACCGCATTCTGCAGCTGCACGACGAAGGGATCCCGCTGCGCGAGATGGCCGTGCTCTTTCGGGCAGGGTACCTGTCGGCCGACCTGGAAATTGAGCTCGCCAACCGACTCATCCCCTATGAGAAGTGGGGCGGCCTCAAATTTCTGGAGGCGGCGCATATCAAGGATATGCTCGCGTTCCTGCGCATTCTCGAGAATCCGCGCGATGAAGTGAGCTGGTACCGGTTGCTGCGCCTCCTCCCCGGCGTGGGTGACGCGACCGCGCGCGCCGCCGTGGAGCTCCTGATGCAGCACGACTGGCAGCCGATGGCCATCGGCGCCGTGCGGGCGCCCGCCCGCGCACGCCCGGGGCTGCACGCGCTCTCCGCCCTGCTGGATGGTATGCGGCGGGTCAATGTCACCGCTCCGGCAGAGGCCATTCGCCTGGCACGGCAGCTGTATGACCCGATTCTGACGGCGACTTACGACGATGCGCCGCCACGGCTGGCGGATCTTGATCAGCTGGAAACGATCGCCGCTGGCTATGCCGACCGCACGGCGTTTCTCGCTGCGCTCGCGCTCGAGCCGCCGGCGAATACGCAAGACCTCGCCGTGGGTGGCGATGACGAAAACGATGCGCTCATTCTCTCCACGGTGCACTCCGCCAAGGGGAAGGAGTGGGATGCGGTGTTCGTGATCTGGGCCGCCGATGGCGTCTTTCCGATGGCACGCACCGCCGACAAGGAAGACGAAGTCGATGAAGAGCGGCGCTTGCTCTACGTCGCGATGACACGCGCCCGCGATCAGCTGTACGTCACCTATCCGCTGCACAGCTATCCCTCACGCACCGGCGCCGACTTCTCCTACGGGCAGCTGTCGCGCTTTTTGGATCCCGGCGTGCGGCAGACCATGCAGCGCGTGACGATTGGCGTGGATGCGCCACCAGCGCTTCCCCCCATGCGGGAACTGGACCCCGGCATTGACCTCCGCGCCCTCCTGCGCGGTCGGTTCGGCACCTCCTGACTCTTTGTGACGTCCATAATGACTTTGCGATCACGCCGTCTCATCCGCGCCGTTTGCACCGCCGGCGTCCTCGCCCTCCCCGTGGCAGCGGCGGCGCAACGGTCGGCGCAATCGCCATCGATGGCACTGACCGCCGCGCTCCCCGTGGACACCGCCGTCCACATGGGAACGCTCCCCAATGGGTTGCGCTACTATGTCCGCCGGAACGCCAAGCCGGAGAAGCGCGCCGAGCTGCGCTTGGTGGTGAACGCCGGCTCGTTGCAGGAAGACGCCGATCAGCGTGGCCTCGCGCACTTCCTCGAACATATGGCGTTCAATGGCACCCGGAATTTCGCGAAGAACGACATCGTGAAATACCTCGAGTCCATCGGCGTGCGCTTTGGCGCGGATCTCAATGCGCAGACGGGGTTCGACGAAACGCTCTATATCCTCCCAGTCCCGACCGACAGCGCCGGGATTCTGGAACGAAGCATGCGCTTCCTGGGCGACGTGGCCTCCGGGCTCCTCCTCGATTCTGCCGACGTGGTCGCCGAGCGCGGCGTGGTGCTCTCCGAATGGCGCACGGGGTTAGGGGCCGACGAGCGGATTCGGCAGCAGCAGCTTCCCGTCATCATGCGGGGCTCGCGCTATGCCGAGCGCCTGCCAATTGGGCTCCCCTCCGTCATTGAACGGGCCAATCCCGCGCCGATCCGCCGCTTCTGGCGTGACTGGTACCGCCCCGACCTCATGGCCGTGATCGCCGTGGGTGACGCCGATCCAGCCGAACTGATTCGCGTGATCACGCGCACCTTCGGTCCGATTCCCAAGCGCGCCACCGCGCGTCCGCGGGTGACCGCCACGGTACCACGCCACGATTCCACGCTGGTGACAATCGCCACCGACCCGGAAGTCTCCACCTCGTCGGTGGGGGTCCTGTGGAAGCTCCCCGCTCGCAGCACGCGGACCGTGGGCGACCTGCGTCAGCAGATGGTGGAGCGGCTCTCTCAGACGATGCTGAATCAGCGCTTCGGCGAACTGGCGCAGCGCCCGTCGGCCACCTTCATTGGCGCGTCGGTGAGCGGTGGGCAGTTTGTCCGAAGTGCCGACTACGCCTCACTCGACGCGGCGGCGAAAGAGGGGCAACTGCTTCCGGCACTGCAGACCCTTCTCTCGGAGGCGGCGCGCGTGCGGCAGCATGGCTTTCTGCCGTCGGAGTTGGAGCGCACCCGCACAAACCTGCTGCGCGCCTTTGAGCGCGCCTACACCGAGCGCGACAAGACCCCCTCGGCCTCGTTCGTTGGGGACTATGTCGATCACTTCCTTGACGGCGAAGCGATTCCGGGCGTGGCCTTCGAATACGCCGCGGCGCAGGCGCTGCTCCCGGGGATCACGCTGGCCGAAGTGAACCGCTACGGTGCCACGGATCGCGGCGGCGCGAATCGCGTCGTCACGGTCACCATGCCCAAGAAGGAAGGACTCGCGGTCCCCGCCGAGGCCGACATCCGGCGCGTCTTCGCCACGGTGGACACCGCGCATCTCACGCCGTGGGTGGAGACGGTCGCCGAGGGGGCGCTGGCACCAACACCGCCCGTGGCGGGACGTGTGGTGGCCACGACCCGCGATTCCGCTCTGGGGATCACCACCTGGACGCTCTCCAACGGCGTGCGCGTGGTAGTGAAGCCTACGGACTTCACCGCCGATCAGGTGCTGATGAGCGGATGGCGCACCGGGGGCGTCAGTCAGGTCCCCGATAGTGCGGTCCTGCGTGCCGCACTGGCCACCACGGTCGTTGAACGCGGCGGCGTGGGAAGCTTCTCGCTGATTGATCTCAACAAGAAATTGACCGGCAAAGTGGCGGCGGTCTCGGCGTTCATTGCTGATCAAAGCGAAGGATTCAGTGGGCGCGCGTCGCCGAAGGATCTCGAAACCCTGCTGCAGCTCACCTGGCTGCGCATGACGGCCCCACGCGCCGACAGCGTCGCCGTGCAGGCGCTCTTGCAGCAGTTTGAGGCGGTGCTGAAGAACAAGGAGGCCAACCCGGCCGCGCTGTTCAGTGACACCATCCAGCTGACGCTTGCCGGCGGCCATCCACGGGTGCGCCCGCTGTCGGTGGCATCGCTCGCGCAGCTGCAGCTCGCCCCCATGCTCGCGCTCTATCGCGATCGCGTAGGCGACGCCGGCGACTTCACCTTCCTGTTTGTGGGGAATGTGGAGCTGGCGACGCTGCAGCCGCTCGTCGCCCAATGGCTCGGGGCCCTGCCAACCACACGCCGCGCACAGGCGGTGCGCGATGTCGGCCCCCCGCTCTTCCGCGGGCAGATCGAGAAGGTCGTGCGGAAGGGGCTCGCCCCACAGAGCCAAACCGTACTGGTGATGGCGGGGACGGCCCCGTGGAGCCGGGAGGACGAGTATCTCCTCTCCTCCGTGGGAGAGCTCTTGGAAATGCGGCTCACCGATCGCCTGCGGGAGTCCTTGGGGGGCACCTACTCCGTCTCGGTGAATACCGCGATCTCCCGCGTCCCGCGGCAGGAGTGGCAGGTGGTGATCAGCTACGGATCGGCTCCTGATCGCGCCGAGGCGATGTTCGCCGCCGTTCGGCAGGAACTCGACTCGCTGCGTCGTGTCCCGCCGACCGCCGCCGAAATCACCCGCATCACTGAGCAGCAGCGCCGGGAGCGGGAAGTCGCGCGCAAGCAGAATGGCTGGTGGATCGGGACGCTGCAGGACCGCTTACTGCACGGTGATCCGCTCAGCACCATCTTTGTTGACGACACGCTGATCAACTCGCTCACCGCCGAACGGCTCCAGTCCGCCGCGCAGCGGTATCTCAGCGAGGCGAACCGGGCGCGCTTTGTGCTGTTGCCTGAGAAATGATCGCGGTGATGGCGTCGCGCAGCCGCGCGCCGCGCGCAACGTACACCTGATCGAAGGTCTCGAGACCGTCCGCGTACACTCGGCGTGCGAGCAACACCGCATTGTCGAGGGGCACGCGGGCGGTCCACCCGGGTGGGTAGCGGCGCAACGCGGGCCCGATCGAATCCACGAGCCGTCGTCGAGCCGTTGCATAGACGCCAGTCCGCGCGGCGATACGGGCGGTGCGGGCGGTATCCGGATGCGCGGCATATGCCGCTTCCAGCTCCTGCGAGAGGCCAGCCCAGAAGGCGCCCAGCAGCAGGTCGTCATGCCACTCGTCGCGCGCGATCCGTTCGCGCAGCGTATCGCCCTTCGCGCGGAAGAACGCTTCGGCGCCCCGTCCGCCCACGAATGACGCAAAGGACTCGTTGAAGGGGACGCGCCCTTTCGCGAAATAGGTGGTGTGCAGCAGCTCGTGCAGCACGGTGTTCACGAGCGTGACGGAATCCTGGCGGATGGTCGTGCTGACCACCGGATCGTTGAACCAGCCGAGCGTGCTGAAGGCTGACGAGGGCCCAAGGGTGACATCGAAGCCCTGCGCCTGCAGCGCGGTCCGCGCCTCGCGGGCTTCGGCAAAGTCGAAATAGCCCTTGTAGGGGAAGCGGCCGACCACGGGGAACCACCACGTTTTGCGTTCCAGCCGGTCCTGATAGGCGGCCGACAGGACGAGGACGAGGGTGTCGCGGTCGAGGGCACTGAATTGCGTGAAGCTGTTGCCGGCGGTGAGCCCGAGCGAGTCGATGGCAAAGCGGCGTGCCTCGGCGACGAGCTGCAACTTGGCGCGCGTGGCAGCATCGAGACCGGTCGGAGCCCCCGTGGGAGCCCCCGTGGGAGCCCCCGTGGGAGCCCCCGCAGTGGACGCGGCCATTGAGGGTGCCTGTGCCACCAGCCGCTCAATAGGCTGGCGACGGGCCAGGATGCGGGCCTCCTCGTAGGCGGCCCGGGAGACGTAGCAGCCCATAGGCGTGAGGAGGAGCGCGACCACCGTCAAGCCGGTGACGGCGCCCACCCACCGGGCTATCTTTCGCCTCCCATGTCGTTCGTGCACCTGCATACGCACTCCGAGTATTCGCTCCTTGACGGCGCGAATCGTATCGATGATCTCATCGCCCGCGCCAAGCTGTATGAACAGCCGGCGCTGGCGATTACGGATCACGGGAACATGCACGCCGCCTGGGAATTCCAGGAGAAAGCGCGCAAGGCCGGCGTGAAGCCGATTCTGGGGATGGAGGCGTACGTCGCCCCCGGCGATCGCCGGACCCGCGGACGACCGGCCCCCGGAGCCAAGCCGTACTACCACCTCGTCCTGCTGGCGCGTGACCTGCAGGGGTACCGGAATCTGGTCAAGCTCTCCTCGCTGGGCTACACCGAGGGGTTCTACACCAAGCCGCGCATCGACCGGGAGCTGCTCGCCGCGCACAGCGAGGGGCTGATCGTCTCCTCGGCCTGTTTGGCCGGCGAAGTGGCCTCGCACCTCATGGAAGATCGGATTGCCGAGGCGCGTGAGGCCGCCGCCTGGTACGCCGAGCTCTTCAAGGGGCGGTACTTCCTGGAGGTGCAGGCGCACACCAGCGAAGGGCAAGCGACGCTCAACGCGAAGGTGCTGTCGCTGGCCGATGATCTCGGCTTGCCGGTGGTGGCCACCAATGACGCGCATTTCCTGCGCCACGAAGATCACGACGCGCACGACGTGCTGCTGTGCATCGGGCTGGGGAAGGACCGGAATGACCGGGACCGGATGCAGTACGACGACGGCCTGTACTTCAAGTCGGCCGACGAAGTCCGTCCGTTTTTCCCGGGGCGGGAGGATGTCCTCACGAACACGCTCGCGATCGCCGATTCGGTCGACGTGCAGTTCGAGAAGAAATACTATGTGCCGTCGTTTCCGCTCCCTGAGGGGGTATCGACGGAGAACGATCTGCTGGTGCAGCTGGCCACCGAGGGCGCGGTGCAGCGCTACGGGCATCCCCTGCGCGCTGAGGTGCAGGAGCGGCTCGATTATGAGCTGGGGGTCATCACCAAGACGGGGTATGCCGGCTACTTCCTGATTACCGCTGATTTCATCAAGGCGGCGCGGGATCGTGGCATTCCCGTGGGACCGGGCCGTGGCTCGGCGGCCGGTTCACTCGTGGCGTATTCGCTGCGCATCACGGACGTCTGCCCGCTGGAGTTCGATCTCCTCTTCGAGCGCTTTCTGAATCCGGAGCGCGTGTCGATGCCTGACGTCGACGTCGACTTCTGTTTCGAGCGGCGCGGCGAAGTCATTGAGTATGTCCGGCAGAAGTACGGCAAGGATTCGGTCGGTCAGATCGTCACCTTCGGGACGATGAAGTCGCGAGCCGCGATCAAGGACGTCGGGCGCACGCTGGGCTTCACGCCGGGCGAGACGGATGCGCTGGCGAAGCTGATTCCCAATGCGCCGAACTTCTCGCTGACGGTCAAGGAAGCGATCGAGCAGGTGCCGGAGGTCAAGGCGTTTTATCGCAATGATGAACGCTACAAGCAGCTCCTCGATTTCGCGATTGCGTTGGAAGGGCTGTCGCGGCACACGGGGGTGCACGCCGCCGGGGTGGTGATCGCACCGGGGCCACTCGATGAGTTTGTGCCGATCTGCACGCAGGCCTCCAAGGGGGCCGGTGCCGGCGAGGATGAACGCGTTATCGTGACGCAGTATGACATGACGGCGCTCGAGAAGGCCGGCATGCTCAAGATGGACTTCCTCGGGCTCACCACGCTCACGGTGATCAGCGACACGCTGGCGCTGGTGAAGACGCGGCATGGGCGGGAGCTCACGCTGGAAGAGCGGGGCTTCACCGACGAAGAGACCTACCGGATGCTGCGGGCCGGTCGCACCGGTGGCGTCTTTCAGTTTGAATCGCCGCTGGCGACCGACGTGCTCAAGCGGATGCGCTGCGACCGCTTTGACGATCTCGTGGCGTCGAACGCGCTGTTGCGTCCGGGTCCGCTCGACGCCGGCATGCACAACGTGTACATCCGGCGGAAGCGTGGCGAAGAGCCTACGGTGTATGCGTTGCCGGAGCTTGAGCCGATTCTCTCCAACACCTATGGCGTGATCACCTATCAGGAACAGGTGATGCGTATTGCCCAGGTGCTGGCCGGCATTTCGC
>JBEIUK010000196.1:0-5404 GCA_040374415.1 Gemmatimonadaceae bacterium
CCCGTACCGGGTCCACGTCCACTTGTAATTGCCATCGACCATCGCCGGAAGCTCGAACACCAACACGCCACCATCAAGCGGGTGTCCCCCGAGTGTATCACGAAGCGACAGTGACCACGGTACCGCCTGCAGCGACCGACCCAGTACCTGCAGTACGGCGCGAGGTGATGCCGAGTAGAGTCGCGTCACGGACAGGGTACGCTGGGTCGTGCCGAGGATTCGCGTAGCGAGGGCCTCCTTCCAGCGCGGTATCGGCTGCGCGCGCTGGACCGCATTGGGTGATGCGCGGAGCTCGTCGAGGGCGAGCGCGACGTAGCGCTGCGAAATGCCGGCTTCGACGGCAGCTGCCTCGATATCCCGCAACCGATAGGAATCGGTCGGCACTGCAACTTCACTGACCTTATTCTGTTCGGCTACTATCGCGCCATCGGGTGATCCTACCGGCGCCATTGATGTCGCGACTAGCTGTTTGGTACCGGCGGTCTCCCGCATACGTGACTCCAATCGTGCCGCCGCTTCCGCCTGCAGCTCGGCGGCGCGACGCCAGATCGCCATGGCATCGTCGCTGGACAGCGCGGTCTGGCCGCCCTCGTCACGGGCGGCACTCTCCACCGCCTCAAGCGCTTTGCCGAGCGCATCCGCCAGCTCTTCACCGTTGGCGAAGCGGTCGTCGGCCCGTTTGCGGAGGCACTGATCGATCACGGCGGCGAGGGCCGGCGGCACGGCGGGCGCCAACGATCGCAGCGGCGGTGGCTCCTTGGTGGCGTGAGCGATGAGGATTGCCTGCGGCGCGGACCCTTCGAACGGCAGCCGTCCGCTGAGCGCCAGGAAGCCGATGCACCCGAGCGCATACAGGTCGCTGCGGCCGTCGAGCGATTCCCCGCTGGCCTGTTCGGGGCTCATGAAATGAACGGTGCCCAGCACGTATCCGTCCTGGGTGAGCGCCGGGTTGAAGTCCGATCGGGCGATGCCGAAGTCGGTCACGACCGACCGGCCACTGCCGCGTTCAAGCAGAATGTTGTCGGGCTTCACATCCCGGTGCACGATGCCGCGGGCATGCGCGTAGGCGAGGGCCCAGGCGACTTCGCGCAGCACCCGGACCACATCGGCGGCGGGGAGTGCCCCACGGTCGCGTATGCGTTCACCGAGCGTCTCGCCCTCCACAAACCCCATGGCGAAGAAGGCGAAGCCGTTGATCTCGTCGGCCCGGTATACGGGCACGATGTTCGGGTGCGACAGCCGTGCTGCCATCCGCGCTTCGCGCAGGAAGCGCTCCTTGGTGTCTGCCTGCTCGGCCAGCTCCGGTGGCAGCACCTTAAGGGCGACCAGCCGGTCGAGGCGCTCGTCGCGGGCCAGCAGCACGATACCCATGCCGCCGCGCCCGAGTTCGCGCTGAATTTCGTACTGGCCGCGCAGTGCAGATCGGACCGGGGCGACGTCGCCGGGGGCGGAATCAGTGGGCATTGACATGTGCGAAAACTACGCGCGCGTGCGCATTTGGGTTCCAGTCGTTCCGCGCGCTTTAGCGACTGCGGGGTGGCCGCGCAGACTGCGCGACCACCCCGTTGCCCTCGTCGTCCTTCGACCTACCAGCAGATCGCGCGTTACTTGTCCGTATTGAGCATCGCCTTGATCTGATCCCGCGCATCCTGCAGATGCGCACGCGAGACGCGATCGCTGGTCTTGCCAATGGCTCCGGCCAGTTCACCATCGAGCGTGCGCATTTCGTCCTTCAGGATCGGACGGAAATCCCGCGTGCTGGCGCTGCCGAGTCCGAGCAGCGCGGCGAGCTGCGCGTCCTGGGCCGACTGCGGCGCCGGCTTGATCTTGCTGGCCATCGCTTCGAGGTACGTGGTCTGCAACCGGCGGCGATAAGCATCGATGGAGGCGCCCCGGTAGATCTCCGACCAGAGCCCGCGGCGCAGATCCGTCAGCATCTCTCCCAGCGAATACACCTCGGCGCGGTTCGTCGAGACCGCCTCGAATTCGACCATGCGCTGCAGCTTCGCATTGGCCACCAGTGCGGAGAGGGTGCGCGTCTGGGCGCTGCTCACGCGGTTGATGTTGCCGTCGGATTCAATCTTGCGGAGAATCTCCGGGCGGATCATCGCGGTCGGGGTGGTGAAGACCTCGTCGTTCAGGAACTTCACCGCCGCCTTCTGGCGCGCACGTGGCACGGCGGTCCAGACCGGACCACTCTGGCTCACCGCCTTTTCCTGCTTGTTGAGGCCACCCACCACACGGGTCACATGCTGCGCTTCCGTGGCCCACTGGCTGAGCACCCCCTGATAGGTCGTACGGAGCAGCGAGTAGTCCGCGGTCTTATCGGTGGTGGACGCCGGCACCACCAGATCCATAATGCGGCGCAGATTCTTGAAGCCCAGCCCAGTGGACTTCACCGGATCGGCGTCGCCGATCGCTTCCGACTGCTCGCCCGGATCGACCTGGCCACCGCCGAAGCGATACCAGGGAATGCTGTCCTGCAACCGCGCCCAGGCGTCGAGCGTGGCCTTCTCATCATTGGGCGTCTTGGCGCCCGGAATCGGCGAATAGCCCCACTTCACCGCGTACGTGTCGTACGGGCCGACCTTTGGCACGAGGTTTTCAAGCGCAATGCCATCTTCCGGCTGCGCGATGTAGTTGAAGCGCGCGTAGTCCATGATCGACGGCGAGTGGCCCATCTTCGCCACCCACGTCTTCGAGCGGATCGAGTCGACGGGATACATCGAGCTTCCCTTCATGTTGTGCGGGAAGCCCAACGTGTGCCCCACTTCATGCGCGGCCACGAACTGAATCAGCCGCCCCATCAGCGAATCCGGGAACGGGAAGGTCTGCGCCCGCTTGTCGAGATGGCCGACCTGCGAGAAGTACCAGTCGCGCTGCAGATCCATGACGTTGTGATACATCTGCACGTCCGCATCGATGATCTCACCCGTACGCGGATCGGTTACACTCGGTCCCACGGCATTCGCCACCGGGCTCGGGAGCCACCGGATCATCGCGACCGAGGCATCTTCGCCGGAGAAATCCGGATCGTTCGGCGCGACACCGGCCACGATCCCCTTGTAGAAGCCCGCGGCTTCAAAGGCCGGCTGCCACTCTTCAATGGCCTTGGTGATCCACGGCTTGAGCCACGTGGGCGTCGCCGGATCGACGTAATACGTGATGGGGTGCTTCGGAACGCACAGGTTACCGACCTTCTTGTCCGAGCACTCGAGGCGCCAGCGGGCGATGTAGCGGAGCGGCACCACGCGCTGTTCGGCGGAGCCAAAGTCCGACTTGTTCTCTCCGAAGTAGCCGACGCGCGCGTCCATAAGCCGCGGCATCATCGGTTCATCAGGGAGGCGCACAATCGAGAAGGTGTACGCTTCGCTCGTGGCCCCAGCGGCGCCACCCGTCGGCAGCCCCGGAATGCTCGGAAGCCCAGCGATGCCACCGCCACGGGTGAACGTCTGTGTCGCCGTGACGTTCACATTGCGCGCATAGGCGGAAAACTTCTCAATGAAGGAGCGGCTGGCGTCGACCGCGACACGCTGGCCACCGCCGGAGAATTCCTGCACGCCGCCGGTGAACATGCGCGTCACTTCCACGACCGCCGCGCTGTCCTTGCCATACGCTTCGACGTTCAGCGAGGCGAGGATCGGATAGAACTCGATCAGCGCCATCGCCCGCTTCGATTCGCGCGTGCTGTCAGTGGAGACGTTGTTGTAGTTGATGTCGCGCACGAGGACGCGATTCTCGCGCCGCTCGAAGCGAATCACCTTGTCCGGTCCGAGGGTGCCGTTGATCCCAATGCCCGCCGGGGTCCCGGCCAGCACGGTGGTGATCACGAAATCCTTCCCCAGCTCCTTCGCGGGAATCTCAAAAAAGAGACGCGAGCCGATCTGATGCACCCCAAAGACGCCCGTCTTCGACTTGGCTTTCGGGGTGATCACCTGGGCATAGGGGCGCGGCGTCGGATCGCCACCACCACCCAGTGCGCCACCCAAACCACCCATCGCGCCCGCGAGGGCGCCAAGGTTGGGAAGGCCACCAGCCGGTGGCTGACCACCGGGGGTCGGGGCGCCCGGCGCACCAGGGGCCGTCGGAGCACCCGGCGTCGGAGCGCCCGGCGCGGTGGGCGCGGTCGCATTCCCCGACCCAGCAGTGGTCGTGGCGGGCTTCGGGGCAGGCGTCGGCGTGGCGGCCGGCGTGCAGGAAGCAACGAAGAGGCCGGTCAGGGCGAACGGCAGGGCACGCAAACGCATTCTGGCACTCGGAAAAAGGTGAGCGGCCGGGCAACCCCAACCGTATGGTGGGAGTCTACCGGCCGCTCACGGCCCCTCGCAACTCTGGGGACCCTCCAATCTGTCGCGGGACCGGCCCGGAGGCCGGCCCCGTCACTCCACTCAGTCCTTGGTGCCCAGCATCTTCCGGATCTGATCGCGCGCATCTTCGAGATGCGCCTTCGTCATCCGATCCGTCGTCTTGCCAATCGCCGTGGCGAGGTCGGCGTCCAGCGCCCGCATCTCGCTCTTCAGAATCGGACGGAGATCGACCGCCGTCGCCGGGGCCGCACCCCCGCGTCCCCCCGCACCCGGGAGCTGCGCCGCGGCTGCCTGCGCCGGCGGATTGATCTTGCTCGCCATCGCCTCCAGATACGTCCGCTGCAGACGGCGGCGGAAGGCATCGATCGGCGACCCCGACGCGATCTCCTTCCAGAGCCCCCCGCGCAGCTCCGACAACATGTCGGCCACCGGATAGACGTCGGCCTTGCTCTTGGCGAGCGTCTCCGTCTCGAGCATCCGCTCCATCCGATCGTTGCTCACGACCGACGCCAGCACCCGCGCCTGCGCACTGCCCACGCGGCTCAGGCTGCCGTTCGCTTCGATCTTCCGCAGGATGCTGTCATCGAGCAACCAGGTCGGGGTCGCAAAGGCATTCTCCTGCAGGAACTGCAGCGCCGCCTTCTGCCGCGCCGGTTCCACCGGACGCCAGACGGGGCCATTCTGCCCCACGCGCTTCTCCTGCTTGTACTCGGCGCCAATAATCCGCGCGACGTGACCGAGCTCCGTCGACCACTGCCCCACGGTGCGGCCATACAACTCTTCCAAGTTGTCGTACGTGTCGCCGGCCTTCCACGCCGTTGCCGACTCCAGGAAGCCCATCACGCGCTTCAGATTCTTGATCCCAAGCCCCGTCGCCTTCACCGCATCGGCATCGCCCACCGCTTCCGACTGCTCGGCGGGATCGGCACCCTGCGCGCCACCGTCGTTGGCGAATCGGAACCAGGGGGTCGCGTCCTGCAGCTTGGCCCACGCCTCGAGCGTCGCCTTTTCCGACGCCGCGGGGAGCGGGGAGTAGCCCCACTTCACTGCGTACTTGTCATACGGACCCACCTTCGGGATCAGGTCATCGAGCGCGA
>JBEIUK010000294.1:0-2894 GCA_040374415.1 Gemmatimonadaceae bacterium
CGAAGGGAAGGCGCGCGGCAAGGAGTTCTCCCTCGTCAGCGGCTACGGTTACTATTGTTCGTTTACCGACCCGGACCTGATCGGCAAACCGCCCCAGGAAGGTAATTTCAAGACCATCAGCGTCGGGGGCCAGCGGCACCGCCGTGCCCGTCGATGCTCAGGCGGTCTCCATTCTCCCCTTCCACGTGGCCGGCGATTCGGCGGCGCAGTATCTGCGCGAAGGGCTGGTGGATCTGATCGAAGCGAAGCTCCGGGTCTCCAACGCGGTGCGCCCGGTCGACTCACGCGCCACGCTGTCGGCCTTCAACCGGATCGTGCATCGCACGGAAGAGCCCTCGCGCCAGCACATTCGCGCGTTGGCACAGGCGCTTGGTGTGTCCCGCGTCATTGTTGGCTCCGTGGTGGCCACCGGATCTCGGCTCTCCATTTCGGCCCGCCTGGTATCCGGCGACAGTGCGCGTGACCTCGCGACGACGGTCGAAGGCCCATCCGACAGCCTGTTCGTCCTGGTGGACCGGCTGTGGCTCCAGCTGCTGGCCCAGAAGACCGGCGAGCCGGTGCGACGGCTGACCGAGCTGACCAGTTCCTCACTGCCAGCGGTGCAGGCCTATCTGGCCGGGCGATCGGCCTGGCGTCGTGGGGAGACGGAGGAGGCCAAGCGTCGGTTCACGCAGGCACTCGAGGCCGACTCCACCTTCGCCCTCGCGGCACTTGGGATGGCCTCCGCCGGCGTCTGGGTGCAACAAGGGGGACAGTCCGATGCCCTGCGCCGAGGACTGAATACGGGGTACGCCCTGCGCGACCGGTTGTCCGCACGGGATCGCCTGCTCTTTGAGGCCTACGTCCAGCCCCCCGATCCGGCCACCCATACCGTCTCGCAGCAATTGTACGGGTGGCAGGCCGCGGCGGATGCCAATCCGGACAGTCCGGATGTGCTCTACGAATATGGCGATCGGCTCTACCACACCGGGGCCCAGCTGAGCATCCCGGATGCCGATCAGCGGGCGGCGCGCACCTTCCAGCGGGCGCTCGCCATCGATCCGGATTACGCACCGGCGCTCTCCCATCGGATCCTGCAGGCCGCGCAGCAGCGCGCGATGGACACTTTGCAGCTGCTGGTGCCGCGTTTCGCCCGGACCGCGCCGACCGCCACCAGTGGCGACTTTGTGCGCTGGCGCGCCGCGGTGGCGCTGCATGATGATGCCACCCGGACGCAGCTCCTGACCGAGTTACCGTCGCTCTCGCTGCAAACCGTGAACCGCATCATCGGCTTCGGACAGACGGATGGTGTGGCGATGGCCGATGTGGATCGTGCCGCCAGCGAACTGACGCGCCGCCTGAACACCGAGGTGACGGGCACCGATCGGGTGTGGCCGCTGATGACGTTGCACGCCGTCGCGATGAACCGTGGCCATACCGAACGCGTCGCGCCGCTGCTGCGGCAACTGCGCGAGATGCCCCCCATGCCGGCCGGCTTGTCGATCATGGCCTTCACCGTCGAGCAGATCCCGGTGTTGGACGCGTTGTTTTGGGACGGCGACACCCTCGCGGCCCGCGACGCCATTGGCCGCATCCGGTCACGCACCCGGGGCACGCTGGCGACGGACCACGATGAACGCGCACGGCAGCTGACCGACCGCTGCGTGAGCGCGCTCTGGTCGATGCTGCATGACCACCGGCCCGTCGATCCGGAGGGGCGCTCGGCACTGCGGCGGGCATCGGCGATGCGTGATCCCGCCGCCGTCGCCGGCGGGAGCCCCGTCCTGTGCGATGCGATGCTCACCGGTCTCGAAGCCATCAGCCGCGACGATCTGCGCAACGCATCAGCGGCATCAGCAGCATCGGCGGCCGCTGCCGCAGAACGTCTGGACAGCCTGCTCTCCGTCGCCCCGTTCCAGTTTGGTCAGGATTTCGCGCCGCTGGTGCTGGCCCGCGTGCAGGAAGCACGGGGCGACCGCGCCGGCGCGCTGCGGGCCCTCCGGCGGCGACCGTATGACTGGGATGTGGGCCCGATCTATCTCAGCACCTTTCTGCGAGAAGACGCACGCTTGGCCCGCGCGACCGGTGATCTCGCCGGTGCCGCCAAAGCCGAGGCGCACTGGAAGACGTTGCGTACGCCTTGAACGCATCTGTCGATCACGTTCCCCCTCACCCTGCTCCACAATGGCTCACATCGCGCTTACCACCGATGGCGACGGATGCCTCTGGTCGGTCGATTTCAACGGGATCCTGTTCTGGAATGGCCCGGACACGCCAACGGGGCATCGCGCGACCGATGCCGAGTTTCAGTACCGCGGCTTTGGCGTGGCGGTGGGGTCCGGTTGGCGCGACGTGATTGATCTCCTCGCCACGGAGATCCAGGGTGAACGCGTCCTGTTTGGGGTCGATACCAGCGGGGCCATGCGCGCCGCCGTCGTGCCGCGGGGACACCCCCGCGACGCGATTACCCCATCCGAGACCGGGGTGGTTTGGCCCGATCGCCTGCAGACGCTGATCGCCGATGCTGACGGCCGGGTTTACGGCGTGTCGTCACAGGGCACCACCTCCATGGTCTCGCTCACCGTCGGCACCGGCGGTGACGCCGCCTGGCAGGGCAGTCGCTCTGTCACCCCCGGCCTGCAGCCCTTCACTGGCTTCCGGACCATTAGTTCGGCACCGAACCGTCTTTTTGCCGTCACCGATCGCGGGGAGCTCTATACCGCCCGCTCCAATCGCGGGTTCGCCGATCCTTCGCAGTTGGACTGGTCGCCCGTCACCGGGCTGTCGGTGGGCCCCCATTCGATTCTGACCGCCGGCGACGAAGCGCTCTACCTCCGCGGCTCCGAAGGGGTGCTGCTGCACTATGTTCTGCAGGGCGTGGAGGACCGACTGGCTTGGGACGAATCCGCCCAGCC
>JBEIUK010000064.1:0-13451 GCA_040374415.1 Gemmatimonadaceae bacterium
GCTGGTTGCCCGAAAGTAGCCTAAGCTGGCCCTCCGAGATCGGGATGTGCCACGCTGTCATCTTGAGCTCCTTCTCACTGGCTAACGCTCGCTTCCGCAGCGGGCGATCGAATCGAATGCGCGCGCATCACGCTTCCGAAAACGGCCGCCTGCAGCAAGCACGTTAGACACTCGCGAGCGGCCAAAGACTGCATGCTTCCTAATCGCAGAACGACTCGTCGTACTTGCAGATGCCAGCCATAGGATGAAGAATGCTGTAGATGACGATAGAGGCGATCACGATCAGCCCCACACCGTTGGTAACAGATAGAACGGTCCGCGGAAACAGTGACTCTGACGGCTCGGCTTCGACGCGTAACTTTGCCCACTCATGCATGGTTAGGAGGAAGCCTGGAATGCTCAGCAGCGCGAACGGGGTGAACATTGCGATGATTACCTTTGCAGCGTTCGACTTCGCAGAGGCTCCCGCATAGCGGTTGAAGGCGACATACCACAACACTGGGATGCACAGGTATAGAAGTGCGATCCGCGGAGGACGGGATTCGGTTGATGCCTTGAGTGGCGTCTGGGTATTAGATGGTGCGACCAGTGGTTGCGATTTGTGAGCTTCTGGCTCGCGATGCGGTTGGAGTCGACGCTTTACCTCTGCGAGGGCTGCTTGATTTGATCCGTGCGCGCGCCTGAGGAGCTCCCTCTCCAATTCCTCCAGCCGCTCGCGACCCATGTACTCTGATCGGGAATAGGCCTCGAGCTCGGCTGTCGTGAGACTGGAAAGTTCCATGTTTGGCAATCTCTTAGATCTGGACTTAGGCGTCGATTGGATTTGGCAGGGAAGTCGGCGAACGCGTTTCGGGATAGGAATTTCAATCGGAGCGGTTCGACTATCCGTCGAGCATAAGGCGCGATCACCGACCGCGTAAGCACCGACTGGCGGGCGGCGGCGTGCCCGCTGACGTGTTCGTGCGACTCGAGGGCCGTGGGAACGGCGGTCACCGTGGGGGAGCGATGCCGGCGGAGGCCAGTCCGTCGCGCCGGTGGGACCGCCGCCCACGCCGAAGGTCCCCGCGTGGTGGCGGCGCGTCGGGGCCGTCCTCAGGTGACCGGCGGAGCGTGGGCGGACGGGCATGGGGCGCGTGACGCACCTCGGCTCGCGGGTGCCCGCATCGATGGGGGGCTCCGCGGCCCGGCGTGCGCCTCACGGGAGGCGCGGGTCCGGAGGTGGGCGAGGATCTGGTCGATCACCGACGTCTGGGTGATGAAGGCGACGAATCGCATCGCGCCGTGGCAGCTGGGACACGCGAGCGGGTCGACCTCGAAGATCTGCTGAAGCAGGGTCGCCCACCGGCGGGACGCCTCGGTCGGGGACAGCGGTCGGGGCCAACGGTCGGGCGGGGACGATCGCCGGCGGCCCGTCGGCTCCGGTCGGCGCCGCCTTTTGGCACATGCCCCGCGGACGGTTGGCATACCAGCCGTAGTACCGCGTGGTGACGTGGCCCTTGTCGGGGATGTGCACCAGCACCCGGGCCGGGAACTCCAGCGGGTCCACGGTCTCGGTACCCGCCGTGGGTCCGTCGGACTTGTCCGACCGGTACGTCACCGCCTTCGCGCTGCGGTCGTAGGTCAGCCGCTCCAGTGCGACGGGATTCCGCGCACCGTACCGCGCGAGGCGCGTCGCGAACGCGCGGTCGTCCTCGGACACCCGAAGGGGCCCTCCCACACCGCGGTGTGCACGTGAAAGCCGGAGTGCGGCCACGGCAGCATCCCGACGGCCTGGTCCTCGTCGAACAGCGCCAGGCGCACGAAGAGCCGGAGCACGGCGCGGCGGAACGCCTCGGTCAACCGTGACGTGTCGTGGGCGGGCCACGTGACGAACGTCCCATCAGGCCGAAAGCCGCCGTCCGTGACGAGGAGGTGCCGGTGCGGATGCCAATTGGCCCGAGAGCCGTGCGTCTGCAAGCAGGCCACGATGCCGATCGCGAGGTCGCGCTCGCCCGTCAGCGTCCTAATGGCGGCGGTGACGGTGCGGGCGGCGGCGCGGGCGATCTCTCCGAGTAGGCGTCGGCGGTACAGACAATACGCCCGGAGGCGCTTGGGAATGGTGTGCACGACCTGCCGGTGCGGCACGGGCGCGACCAGCGTCGTAGCGAGCCACTGGGTCCAGATCGCGAGGCGCTTGGCGTGACAGCTCGGGCAGAAGTAGCGGCACTTGCACGAGAAGGCCAGCAGATACTCGTGCGTGCACACGTCGCAGCGGATGCGCGCGAACCCGTGGTCGAGCACGCCGCAGGCGAGGAACTTGTCAGCGACCTGCGCGACGACGGGGCGCCACGGGCCATACTCGCGCGCAAAGCGCTCGTCGTAAACCGTCTGCAGGCGGTGCAGGTGGTCCGACACCAACCAAAAGAGCGGCGACGCCTGGGGGCGTCGGGGTTTGTAGACGCCACGCACCGCCGGCGCCGCGTCGGGCATGCACGCTCCGGGACCGGGGAGCGCCGAGCATACGTTCGATTGGGGTGCGGACCATCACCGTGGTGTTGCGCCTCGGGCCGTTTCGACGCACCATCCGTGTGGCGCCGGCCTAACGATGCCTGCTGCAGTCGGGCGCTTTCGGAAGCGCGCTGCGCGCGCATCTTGTTTGATCGCCCGTAGCAGAAGCCAGCGTTTTGATATCGCCTTAAAGGTGAAGGTGGGCGTTATGCACATTGAGATGGCACCGGCGACCACGGCAGGTGGGCTGGCGAGACGTATAGTAAAATCCCTCCGGCACCGGGTCACCCGTCCAGACCGCAGCCGGAACGGTTCGAGAGGCGGATTAGCGCGGTGGCGGTCGCGCCGAAGCCCGCTCACCGGTGCGACCGACGCAGGGGACTTGGGGCTGTACTCCGCCCACTTCGATTGAATTTTCAATCCTCCGAAGCATTCCGTCGTGAGAGGGAGAGCTCTGGATGCACTGCGTGTTCCCGCAGTGCGTTCGACCGGTGCTTCGTGGCACCTTATGCAGAGCCCCTCGGTGTTGCCGCTCACCACTTGTTCGCACTGGGACCATGGGCTGTCGCTATTCGCTCACGCGATCGCCGGCCGGGGATTGTGCTCGGCCGGATCCGGACAAACGACCACACCGCGGAGGGCGTCAGGGCAACCGAAACTGGAGCGTTGCCCGACCGCCCGTCTGGAGGTAGAACGGGGAAGAGCTACCCCCCGGCCTGACGATCGGCGAACGCCCCTCGGCGTCGCGGGCGTCTTGATCGAAATAGGCCATCTCCGCCGATGAGAGCAGCCGCCCCCGACTCACGATCACCCGCGCTGCCGTGAAAGCGCGCTGAGTGTTCGGCCACGCGGGCGACCGCGCGCCGAGTATGCGCACGATGTCGGTATTCCGCACCGTATCTACTGGTCCTGCGAGTGTCGCGCCAGCCGAGAACGACTGCGCCTGGTTGCGGAATACAAAGTGAGGGCCTACCGAATCGATGGGTACGAGTCCCATGAAGTACAACTCCACGTCGAGGAACCCGGGCACACGGTGCGGAGAGGCGGTATCGAGTCGCCAGCTATCTGGACCGGTGGGTGTGAGCATGTACCCGGTGTTCGGCGCTCCATTCCCCATGATACCGAGCGCCATCGAGCCGAGTGCGAAGTGTCCCGCGGCCCATGGCACGGAGCCGGATCGGATTGGCGTTGGACCGACCATGAACGTGTGACCCACTTCGTGTGCGAGCGCCCCATCGGCAAGCGTTTTCCACGTCGGAATATTGATAAAGCTTAGCAGCCGCCGCAGCCCCGGACGCCCCACTAATCCCAATCCGTTGTAGCAGCATAAGCCGACACCGTAGACGTTGAACTGCTTAACGTCTGCGTAGAGGTTTGCGCCGAACCTTGCGGTGTGGGCGCTCACCACAAAGTCGAAAGAGTCGCCATAGCGGTCGTAAACCCGCTGTATGATCGGCGTATGCGTCGGCTCGGCCTCCGACGAGTCCATGCGTATATTGACCACATGGGTCGTCGCCTGCATGCGCGCGTCGATCGCCGTTACTGGTACCTCGGTGCTCCGGCGCACGTTCACCGTGGCGGACTTCGTCGCGAGCACCGAACTGCCAGCCATGGCGCGTACGTAACCGATAACAAAATATCCATTTCCGCAACCGCATGTCTGGACCATCTCCCGCGTTCGCGCAGCGCTGAGCGTAACCACCCAGCGGTTCGTTCCGGCGATCCGTACCAGCGGGATCGTGTTTGGATAGGTTTCCAGCTCAACTGCCGTGACCGTCGACGGGCCGTCGTACAGCAAGTCTACCCCCGCCATGCCCGTTGAATCGATCACAGCTGGGAATACTTCGGTGACGTGCGCGGTCGCAGCGAATTCTGACGCGGTCGAAGCGAGTACAGCCGACACCGTAGCCGTTGCACGCGCCGAGCCGCTCGTCGCGGTGATCGTGGCGCTGCCCGAGCCAAATACGCGAAGGCGCCCTGCCGAGTCGATGCGGGCGACGTTGTTGTCCGACGACGAGAGTACGATCGGCGCCTGAGCGATAGGTGATCCGGCCCCGTCGTACGCGACCGCCGTCGGCACCTCGCTCATGCCGACCACAAGCTGCGGGTACGGCAACATGAGCGTCACGCGCGCTGCAACTGGCAGTACCACCTCCACGGCGGCGATGGCACTTCGCCCCTCGGACGTCACCGTGATCGTGGTGCGGCCGACTCGGTGCGCTGTAATGACGCCACTCGACGATACTCTGGCCACGCTCGTGTCACCGCTCGTCCAGGAAAGGGTGCGGCCGGCCAGCGTTGTGCCACTGGAGTCCTTCGGCGTTGCGGTGAGCGACGCCTGCTGGCCGAGGACGACGGTGACACTGGTCGTCGAGAGCGCAATCGAGGCGAGCACCGAGCGCACCACGATCGTCGCCCCCCCGATCCGCCCCTCCGCCAAAGCAGTGATCGTTGCGCTGCCCTCGCGGCGACCGGTCACCTCGCCCAGTGCAGAGACGGTGGCGACCGTGGTATCGGTACTCGACCACGTCACAACGCGGCCAGTGAGGACTTTGTCAGCCGCATCCCGGGCTATCGCGGTGAAGGTGAAAGCGCGCGCGGGCTGAACAAACGCACTGTCTGGTACTATTTTGACCGCGGCGACCGGCGTCGCGGCGCCTGGGTTTGTGGGCGAGGTGGTTGTACCACTGCCCGCATCTCCGCCCCCGCAGGACAGCAGAGAGAACACGCAGCTGAGTGAGAGCAGCGTCGAACACTGGACATTACGAAGTGACGATATGCAGGGGTGAGAGCGTGGCAACAAGGAGCGCATCGGCAACGGATCATGCCTGTTGGTTGGGTGGTAATTATGAAGGGCCAGCTATGGGTTTTCATGCCAGGAGTAGCGCCCAGTCCGCCTGCGTTTGTGTCGCTCACAGTCTCGTCAAGATCCGAGTCTTGGCGGTACCTCAAATGCCATGATCTCTCCTTACTTGCGGACGGTGTAGCGGTGAAGGGCACGGTTCCAACTCACAATGGAGACGTGGGACGTGGTGGCGTTTACGAGTCGGTTAACGTGGTGATTCCCTTAGCGCGATTCCAGCGACTTGCTCGTGCGCGAAGTGTGGAGGGAAAGCTCTGCAATGTTGAGTTTAGCTTGACCGCCCTGAACATTGCAAGGCTGAATGCGTTCACTGAACCAATGAGAGTGAGTCGTGAAGTACTGGCCCAGCAGGCGGGCCTGAGGGAGAAGTGGGCTGATAGTCTTTCCGTCATGCGCATGAACGGGCGATTCCCCGTTGTTGGTTGGCGATCAAAGAGGATTACCTACAGCTCCCTCTGTTCTCTTTGGCGTTCGATTCCCGTAGCTGAAATCATCCTATTTGTGAATGAGGACGCGGTAAATGCTGCCGGATTTAGAGCGTCTGAAGTACGGTGCGATTAGGTGAGACATTCATATCGCGAAGAGTGGCCCCCAAGTGCGAAAGCATATGAGGACGACATCTGGCAATAGTCGAGCAATCACCCGCTATGTATGACGAGAGACTCAGAGACGGGCCGGGCTCGATAGGAAACTCAATCGGGGTCGCTGGAGTATAGGCTCTGGTCCGCTGCCTCGCGAGCAGCGGGGAGCGGGCTTCGGCGCAACCGCCACCGCGCCGGTGCGCTTCGCGGGCTGTTCGGCCTGCGGTCCGGACGGGTGACCCGGGGCCGGCGGGAGCCGGTGGGGACCGTGGGGTCGCTGCGGTGGGACCGCCGCGCACGCCAACCATCCCCGCGTGGTCGCGGGGCGTCGGGGGGACCGTCCTTACGGGGAGGTCGTGGTGTCGGTGGACGCGCGGGGGGCGCGTGTCGTTCCCCGGCTCGCGGGGGCCCGCGTCGATGGGGGGTTCCGCGGCCCGGCGTGCGCCTCGCGCGCGCCGCGGGTCCGGAGGTGGGCGAGGATCTGGTCGATTGAGCCAAACGGTGCGTGCTGGTGCCAGTGGACCGACCATCCGCGCAGCGTCTCACATCGGGCGGTCCGCCCGCTGCAGACGCTGGCGATCGAGAGCGCGCTGGACTCGCACACCACCCTCCGCGACATTCCGGGATGTCCCCGCGCCACCGATGATTCCGTTTTCGCCCGCACCGTCCGCCACCGAACGCCCGGCCCGCTTCCCCACCCCGTTCGATCGCAAGGCCGTGCATCCCCTGGCGCAGCGCGCGGCCGCGGACGTCGTGAGGCTCCTGCAATCGCCAGCGGTGTCGGCGTGGCGTCTGGACGAACCCGGGAACGGCAAGATGTTCGGCGTGCTCGTGGTCGCCGATCGTGACGGCAACATTGGATACCTGCGTGGCTTCTCCGGGATGCTCGACGGACCATGGGATATCGACGGGTGGGCGCCGCCCACGTTTGATCCATCCGCCCGCGACGCGGTGTGGGTGCCGGGCGAGGCGGAGATGCGCGACTTCGCCGCGCGACGCGCCGAATTGGCGTTGAGCATCCCCGGTCATGCGGACCGTCGTGATGCGGACCGTCGTGATGCGCTGCGCGTGCAATCCGCGCTGCGCACGCTCGATGAAACCCGCGCGGCGCGCTCGCGCACGCTGATGCAGCAGATCCAGGACAGCTACCACTTTGCCAATGCATTGGGCGAAGTGCGTGCGCTGCGCGAACTCTTCGCACCCGCCGAGCCACCAGCCGGAGCGGGCGATTGCGCGGCGCCCAAGTTGCTGGCGCAGGCGTATCGGCTCGGCCTCACACCGCTGGCGCTCGGGGAACTGTGGTGGGGTGCGCCCTCGCCCACCGGCGATCGTCGCGCCGGCGTGTTTTACGCGGCCTGCCGCGGCAAGTGTCTGCCGATTCTCACGCACATGCTTGAGGGGCTACCATGCGATCCGCCACCGCTCTTTGGCTCGGCGGCGCTCGACCCGGCCGAGCCGCGCGTGCTATACGAAGATGATCAGGTGATGGTAGTGCACAAACCGAGCGGACTCCTCACCGTGCCGGGGCGGAGCGCGGCGTTGCAGGATTGCGTGGTGTCGCGGCTCCGAGCGCGCTATCCCGACGCGACGGGCCCGCTGGTGGTCCATCGACTGGACATGGACACCTCAGGGCTGCTGCTGGGCGCGAAGGATCTCGCCACCGCTTCAGCGTTGCAGCGGCTCTTCTCGCTGCGCCAGATTGACAAGCGCTACGTGGCGTGGCTGGATGGTACTGTGGCGGGCGATCACGGGCACATTATGTTGCCGCTACGTCCCGACATCGACGACCGGCCGCGCAACATCCACGATCCGGTGCACGGTAAGCCGGCGCACACCGAGTGGCAGGTGCTCGCGCGCGCTGAGGGTCGCACGCGCGTGCAGTTCATTCCGCATACGGGCCGTTCGCATCAACTGCGCGTGCATGCGGCGCACCCGGAGGGACTCGACGCGCCGATTGTCGGCGACCGGCTGTACGGCCGCATAGCACCCGAAGATGACGAGCGCTTGCAATTGCACGCCGAGCGATTGGCGTTTGTGCATCCCGTATCGGGATCGTTGATCACGGTTGAACACCCGGCGCCATTCTGAGCATGACCGTTTTGACGACGGCCGAGTGGCAAGCGCGCGCCGAGGCGCATCGCGAGCGCGCCCTGCAGTGGACCGCGCCGTGGCGCGAGCGGCGTTCGCGCGGGGCGGTGCATCCGGTGTACGACTTTCTGTTTCAGTACTACCACTATGCACCAGCGAAGCTCGAGGCCTGGCATCCGAGCGCCAACGAAGCGCTGGCCGATAGCGCCGAGGCCCGCGAGCGATTCACGGCGCCCGTGTATCTCGCGACGGATGGCGTGATGCGCCGTGCGTTGAACGCGCTGGCGGCCACCGAGCGCACCGCTATGCGTCACACGTTGTCGCTGTTGCGCGCCACGCAGGAGCGCCCGGCGAACTTTGGCTGCTACGGGATGCATGAATGGGCCATGGTGTACGGCGGCCACGACATTCGCCACGCTGGCATCGCACCTCTCCGGCTGCCGCAGGCGCAGGTGGATGCGTTCGTGGAAAGTCGTCCGGTGGCGTGCAGCCACTTCGACGCGTTCCGGTTCTTCGCGCCGAGTGCCAAGCCGATGAACCGCGTCGTACTGACGTGGGATACCCGCGTGAACCACGAGCAGCCGGGCTGCATTCACGCCAACATGGACTTGTACCGCTGGGCCTACACGTCAATGCCGTGGATTGGCAGTGATCTGCTGTGGGAGTGCTTCGAACTCGCTGTGGCGCTGCGCGTGCTCGACATGGAGGCGGGTCCGTATGATCTCTCGGCCCTGCACGTCGAGCCGGTGCGCATCGAAACGCCGGCGGGGCGCGACGAATATCAGCAGCGACAGCGCGCGTTGAGTGCGCGGGCCAGTGGCGTGCGGGCGCGCCTGATCGAGGCCCTCAGCGCGCTCGGGTGACCCCGCGGACCGCTCACGTCATCGCGTAGACCGCGATGTTCACCCCAAAGCGCGTGTTGTCCTTCGACCGGAACCGCTTGTTCTTCCAGTCGTAGTCCCATTCACAGCCGTAATCCTTGTTGGAATACAGCACCCCCAGCCGGCCGTTGCGCTCGACCCCGCGCAGATAATCGTGCACCACATTGTCGCCCCAGCCGTTCAGCTCGTGCGACGTCCGTGGCGGTCCTTCGGGAAAGGCGAAGAAGCTCGAATAGAGCGGATGCGTCTTGGGCAATCGCGGCATCGCGTTCGGCCCGAAGGTCTTCACCATCTCCGCTTCAAAGGTCTTCGCGTACAACCCGTTCACATCGTGGTTGCAATCGTCGCTGAAGAGGAAGCCGCCCCCCTCGACATAGCGCACCAGCCCACGCCGCTCCCGATCGCTGAACCGGACCAGCTTGTGTCCCGTCATGAACAGGAAAGGGAATGCCTGCAGCTCCGCTGAATCCGCCGTAATCACCACTTCGCGCGGGTTCACCGGGATCGTGGTGTACTGCACCAGCGCATCGAGTAGATTCGCGCACACCTTGGGATTGTAGTCCCAGTCGCCGGAATCATAGCGCAGCCGCGCAAAGGTGAACTCGTAAAAGCGGCGGGACCAGAGCGGTCCACCCAGAACAAAGGCCGCCGACATTGCCCCGCCCCGCGCCAGAAAGGCACGGCGCGAGAGCCGCGACGGATCCGTCACAGTCGCTTCAGCCCCGGTGGCAAAACGATCACGCATCCCGAATGCTACACCGGTCGCCGAGTAGCCAACAGAATCCCGCCAATCACCGCCAGCAGCCCAACCAGCAGGCGCGGGGTGACCGACTCACCAAGCAGCAGCGCCCCCAGCAAAATCGCCGTGATCGGATTAATGGCCAGAAAGACCGCCACGCGTGACGGCGTGGAACGCTGCAATGCCCAGATCCACAGGCCAAAACCAACAGCCCCACCGGCAATCCCGAGAAAGGCCACCGCCGCCCACCCAAGCGGCGTGAACACCGGCACCGCCTGAAAAAGCCCCTGCCAGGCCGCGAGCGGGGCAAGAAAGAGCGTCCCGGCAATCATGGAGACCGTCGTCATGACCAACGGCGGGTACCGCCCCAGCAAGGGGCGCGAAAAGACATTGTAGATCGACCCGCAGAGCACCGTCGTCCCGATCTCGAGATACCCGATCCACGCATCGGCCGCCGCTGGCACGGGCGACGCAACAATCGGCAGCGCCACCACCAGCCCGGCAAAGGCCAACAGCTGCCCCATCAGCTGCACCGCCCCAATGCGCTCCACCCCACGCAGCCGCGACAGCAACAACGTCACCAGCGGATTCGTGGCGACGACGATCGCCACATGCGCCGACGGCAAATGGGTCAGCGACGCGCTGAAGCTCCATGGGAAGACCCCAAAAAACAGCACCCCCAACCCGGCCATCCGCCACCGATCGGCGGTCGGCACGGCCACCACCGCGCGCCATCCCACCACCGGCAGCAGGCAAGCGGTCGCCAGCAGATAGCGCAAAAACGCCAGCGACAGTGGCGTGGTCTGCGACACCACATACCGGGTCGCCACCACCGACGCCCCGAAACAGACGCTCGCCACCGCCGCTGCCCACGCGGCACGCTGGGCACGGTTGCGAATGGCCGGATCAGACAGAGACGTCGGGACGGAGGCAGTCACAGGATCAGAACGGGAGCACTCGGCGGGGGGAAGCGGCGGAAGCTCGCCGCTCCCGCCCCGAAGCGCCAGCGGAAACCGGCCGGTATGTTTGCCCCCATGGCTCAACGCGAACTCACCTTCCGCGGACTGGCGCTCGGCGCCCTCCTCACCACCGTCTTCACCGCCGCCAACGTGTACCTCGGCCTCAAGGTCGGGCTCACCTTCGCGTCATCGATTCCGGCGGCGGTCATCTCCATGGCGATCCTGAGCGCCCTCGCCGACGCCTCGATCCTCGAGAACAACATCGTCCAAACGGTGGCCTCCGCCGCCGGGACGCTCTCGGCGATCATTTTCGTCCTGCCAGGACTCGTGATCGTCGGATGGTGGACCGGCTTCCCCTTCTGGCAGTCGTTCCTGATCTGCCTCAGTGGTGGCGTGCTGGGCGTCCTCTTCACGATTCCCCTCCGACGCGCGCTGGTCACGAACTCGGATCTCCCCTACCCCGAGGGGGTCGCCGCTTCCGAAGTGCTGAAGGTGGGCGCAAGCGCCCGCGGCGATGCCGCCAGTGATCCGCGCGAAGCCCGCGAAGGGCTCACCGCCGTCGCACTCGGCACCGTCGCCTCGGCGGGGCTTGCCATTACCGGCGCGACACGCCTGCTGGCGACCGAAATCAGCAGCGTCTTCCGATTGGGATCCTCCGCCGCCAGCGGCTACACGGTGGCCTGGTCGCTCGCCCTCTTCGGCGCCGGGCATCTCGTGGGACTCGCCGTCGGGATGGCCATGCTGACCGGGCTGCTCATTGCGTGGGTTGGCGCAGTGCCCATCCTCACGGCGCTCCATCCGGCCCCCGATGCCGCCTCGCTGGCATCGAACACCATGACGATCTGGCGCACGCAGGTGCGCTTCATTGGTGCCGGCACCATTGGCCTCTCGGCGATCTGGACGCTCGGCATGCTCGCGAAGCCGGTACTCGGTGGTCTCGTGAGCACACTCCGTGCGTCGCAGGTGGCTGCACAGGGGTCCGATCAGGATCGCGATCTCGCGCCGGTGTGGATGGTGACACTCGCCGTTGGTTGTCTGATGATTGCCGGGGCGCTGGCCTGGTCCTTTGCCGGCGAGTCGGTGCTCGCGCCGCAGGCGTTGCGATTGACGCTCGTGGCGGTGCCCTTCGTGCTGGTGGTTGGGTTCCTCATCGCCGGCGTGGCAGGGTACATGGCCGGCCTGATTGGCGCCTCCAACAGCCCGATCTCCGGGATCGGCATTCTCGGGATCGTCACCTGTGCGTCGATCCTCACCATTGCGGTCACGCCGACCGCGGAGAACCGGCAGGCGCTGGTGGCCTTCGCGCTCTTCGTCACCGCGATCGTCTTCGCCTGCGCAACGATCTCCAATGACAACCTGCAGGATCTGAAGACGGGGCAGCTCGTGGGCGCGTCACCCATGAAGCAGCAGATCGCCCTCATTGTTGGTGTGGCGGCCGGCGCGGCGGTCATTCCCTTCGTGCTCAATCTGCTGGCGCATGCCTATGGCTTTGCCGGCGCGGCGAACGTTGGCGTGATTTCGCAGAATCCGCTCCCGGCGCCCCAGGCGACGCTGGTTTCCGCTCTCGCGCAGGGAGTGATTGGCGGAGGACTCGACTGGTCGATGATTGGCATTGGCGCGGCCATCGGGGCCGTGCTGATCGTCGTGAATGAAGTCCTCACTCGTCGGAAGATCGGCAGCCTCTCCCCGCTCGCGGTGGGGATCGGGATTTATCTCCCCATGTCTGCCACCTTCGCGGTGGTCGTGGGCGCCGTGGTGGGACACTGGTACAACCAGCGGGCCGCACGGGCCGTGGAGCCAGCGCGCGCCGAGCGACTGGGGACGCTTGTGGCGTCAGGGCTCATTGTGGGCGAGAGCCTCTTTGGCGTGCTCAATGCGGGGCTCATTGTCGCCTTCAGCAGCGATGCGCCCATTGCGCTCGTGCCGGAAGACTTCGCCGCGGCGAAGCCACTGGGGGCGCTGGCTTTTGTGGCGTTGGTGATGGGGCTCTACCGCTGGATGCTGCAGCGGACGCGGGCCACGACTGCGGTCCCCCCAACGCCCTGACGGGACCGGTGCCCGTCTAGATTTCAGGGATGTCACCCACTCTCGATGCCACCCTGAAGACCACCCATGTCCTGTCGGCGGTCCTGTTCGTGGGCAATGTGGTCGTCACGGGCGTCTGGTCGGCGCTCTTCTTTCGGCTGCGCGAGACCCATGATTTCCGGGCGGCGGCGCGGGCGATTGTGGTGACCGACTGGGTCTTCACCTTTGGCGGGGGGACGCTGCTGACCGCGAGTGGCATCGCCCTCGCGATGTCGCGCGGCCTGCCCATCTGGGGGACGCCGTGGATCCGTCAAGCACTGCTCGCATTAGTGGTGGCGACGGTCCTCTGGCTGGGGTTACTGGTGCCGGCGCAGCGCACGATGCTACGGGCGACCCCCGCGATCGAAGCCGAGTGGACGCGCGCCTTTCGCCGCTGGACTGTGGTCGGCTGGATCGCCACAGTCCCGCTCCTGTATGCGATCTGGTGTATGGTCGCCAAGCCGAGCGTCTGATGCGTCTCCTGACCTGGGCGTTCTGCGCGACGCTCTCCGCGATTCTCATGCTGCAGCTCCGCGGCCTCGATGAACCCCTGCACACCACTGATACGCCCGGTGGCATTGTGGGGTACGAGCTCGCCTGGTCGCCGTCGCGTGCGCAACCAATCATTGACGCGTGGCGCTCCGCTGATGTGATCGAAGCGGCGAAGGTGAGCCTTGGTGTGGATTTCGTCTTTCTGCTCGCTTATCCCGCCTTCTTCTTCACGAGCATTGGGCTACTGCGCCGAGCGGACGGCAGCCGTCTCGACCGCATCGGTGCGTGGCTGCGACC
>JBEIUK010000273.1:0-3524 GCA_040374415.1 Gemmatimonadaceae bacterium
CGTCCTTCGGTATGGGCGCGGTGAGCTGGAATTACAACACGTACACCTGGCACACCAACCGCGACACCTTCGACAAGCTCGTGGTGGATGACGTGAAGCACAACGCGACGCTGGCGGCGCTGATGGTGTATCTCGCCTCGGAAGACCCCGAGTTCATCAAGCGCGACCGCTCGCCGGGGACGTGGCCGGCCAACTGGCCGGCGAACTGCGGCAAGGTGCCGCGCAAGACGCGGCCGCGCTACTAAGCGGCCCGCGATACCGCTGAGATGCACACGGGGGCCCGCCGATGATCCGGCGGGCCCCCGTTTTTTCAGAGCGCGACAGGACGCGTTACCGCGAGATGCGTTACCGCGGGACGCTTGGCCGCAGGATGCGCGTCGGCGCCACCGGCGGGATCACGCCGCACGGCATCGAGGCACTGCGGATCGTGTTCCCGCCCGTCTCGTTATCATCGGCCCAGAAGACCGGCTTCTTGTTCGCCACGCACTCGGCGTTCGGGGCGAAGGTGAAGCCTTCGTTGTTGATGTTTGGCATCGTGCTCGGACGCCCATAGAACCGCGTGGTGCGGAACCGCCCGAGCGTTGCCGATCCCGGGGTCTTATCGATCTCGATCACGGCATGACTGCCATTGCACGTATCGTCGCAAACGCCCCAGAGGTAGCCGCTCTCGCGATCATAGGCGAGATCCATAATGCTGGAAGTCCCGGTGGTCTGCAGGAAACCGCTGACAATCGTCACGACGCGCGTGAAGGTGTTGTTCGTGTGATTCAGCGCGTAGCCGTAAATGCTGCCGTTGGCTTCCAGTCCGACGAAGAACAACCCGGTGCCGTGATTCGCGTAATCGGCGGGGGCGTACGTGCGGCCCTTGGCTTCATCGTAGAAGCCATTGGCCACCAGCATGCTGTCGGGAATCCAGGTGATCGCTTCAATGCCGAGGTTCGCACCAGTGGCCGGCAGGTCGGCCGTGAGATCCCACTGGTTGGTGGCCGTGAGCGTCGTACCGGCCTGTGTGGGGTCCACCCGAATGACCACGCTGCGGCTGACCGTGCTCGCGTCGTTGTTCCGTTCCGTCGACACATACATACCACCGGCCGATCCCCCGGCGGCGAAGGTCACCCCTTCGGTGTCCGGGTTGCCGGTGCCATCGAGGTACTTGATCGCCTTGCCGAGCGTCCAGCCATTCGCAACGTCCGGCTTCCAGAGACCGTTGGTCTTGATCATCCGGAAGAGCGTACCGGGGTTGTTGCGCACCGCCCAGAGGACGGCCGGAGTGCTTCCGCTCGCCCCTTCATACGTCAGCCCGCTGCCATTGGTCATGAACACATTGACGCTATCCACCGTCCGCACATCATCCGTTCCCGGCCAGGGTGCACTGGTCGGCGTCGGCGGTGGCGGCGGAGCGCCACAGACATTCGCCGCCCCCTTGGTGGACGTGCTCGTGCTGGCAAAGGCGCCAGTCCCATCGGGACAGCGTCCGTAGGTGATCGTGGCGTGCGCGGTCCAGGCGTACACCTCGACCAGCGCATTGTACTGATTGATCAGCCGCGCCTCGTCAGCAGCACCGAGCCCGAAACCGAACTGCGCCTCTTCGACCAGGAAGTAGCCACCCGGGGCAATGCTCGTGCCGGCAGGAATCCGGTAAAAGACATGGGTGGTGTCATTGTCCCGGAAGCCCCACCCCGAGATGTCGACTGCGCTCGTCGTCGGGTTGTACAGTTCAACCCAGTCCCCCGGAGTGCCGCCGTTGGACTCCACTTCGTTAATCACCACACCCGGCGCCTTCACCGTGACGGTGGCGGTGGCCGTCTTCCCCGACGCGGTGACGGTCATCGTCGCCGTTCCCGCAGTGACCGCGGTGATCACACCCGTGGTCGCATTCACGGTGGCAACGGCTGGCGTACCACTCGTCCAGCTGGCCGTCCCACTCGCAATCGCCGCGCCGTACTGATCCTTCGCGGCCACGGTGGCCGTGGTGGTCTGTCCAAAGGCGAGCGTGGTGACGGGCACCGTCACGGTCAGCGTGGTGACCACCGGCGGCGGCAGCGTGACGGTCATGGCCGCTTGCCCACTCTTCCCATTCGCCGTGGCGATGATATTCGCCGTGCCCGCCGCTACCGCCGTCACGACCCCGCGCGTATCCACCGACGCGATGCTCGTCGCACTGCTCGACCAGGTGACGGGACCCGTCGCGATGGAGCCACCATTCTGGTCCCGAGCGCTGACCGACGCGGTTGTGGTTTGTCCCGGTTGCAGGGAGGCCACGGGGAGGGACACCTCCACCGTGGTGACTGCCAGCGGTTCCGTGCTGTCCGCACAGGCGGTGATACCGGAGAGGCCAAGGAGCAGCACACAGAGGGGTGCCCAATGCCGGCGCACAGTGGACCGGCGGGACGATGACGCGGCGAATCGCATGAGTGGACGAGTCAGGGGAATGCGTGGACCTTCAGCATCCCCCATCATCCGTTACACCTGCAACGGTGCGACGACCAATTGGTCACAACCCCGTCTCGGCGGCCCGTCGGTTTCGTAACCGTCACGAAATCGTCACGGGGCCCCTGATCGTTGCGCTGCGCCCCTACCGCGGCACCGTTTGAATCTCCACGCGACTGGCCTGCGCTGGCGTGCGCCAGATGCGATGCGTCTGCGCCTTGTAGTCACTCGCCGACGCCGTGAAGATGTTCGCCACCCACGTTTGCGGATTGCGATCAATAAGCGGGAACCAGCTGCTCTGCAGCTGCACCATGATCCGGTGTCCCGCCTTGAAGCGGTAACTCTGCGTGTGCAGATCGACGGTGAAGGGGGTCACCTGCCCCGGCACCAGCGGCTCCGGTTGCGAGAAGCTCTTGTGGAAGCGGCCCCGGAACACATCGTTTGCGACCATCAGTTCATAGCCACCCAGCGTGTGATCCGGCGCCGTCACCTCCGGATAGACATCAATCAGCTTCACCACCCAATCGGCATCCTGGCCGGTCGTGCTGGCAAACAGCTTGGCGGTGATGTCCCCAGCCACGACGACATCTTCCGTCAGCACAGGCGTTTGCCACGTGAGGACATCAGGACGGTTGTCAACAAACCGCTGATCCTCCATGAGCCACGTCCGCCAGCCACTCCCCTTCGAAAAATATGTGGGCTCGATGGGGCGCTTCCGGTACGGCACGGGCTTCGCCGGATCACTCACAAAGGCATCCACGCCCCCCTGCTCCGCCACCGGCGGCGCGGTGAACGACAGCAACCCGTTCGGCCGGAAATAGAGCGATCGCGTGACCGCCTCCTTCGGCGGCCATGCCGTGAAGGTGCGCCACTGATTGCTCCCCGATTCAAAGACCGTCGCTTCCGCCGCCGTGAAGCTCCCGCGGTCCTTCAGATGCGTCGCGAAGAACGGGGCCTGGATCTTCGCCCGGTAGAACTCACCCGTCGGTGACCCAAAATCGATCTTGCCGATACTCTGCCCGGGGCCGTTGCTCCACCCACCATGCCACCACGGCCCTACCACCAACACATTCTGGTTGTTCCGGTCATGCGCC
>JBEIUK010000058.1:0-14090 GCA_040374415.1 Gemmatimonadaceae bacterium
GAGGTCGCGCTCCCCGTCCCACTCTTCCGGACATTCACCTATCAGGTGCCGGAAGGGATCGCCGTGCCAATCCCGGCGGGGAGTCGGGTGCTCGTTCCCTTTCACGGCCGCCAGGAAGTCGGGATCTGTCTGGGGATGACGTCCCCACCAGACGGCATTGCGCTCAAGCCGCTGCTGCGTGTGCTCGACAGTGTACCGGCCGTCCCCGCGGCGCTGCTGGCGACGGCACGGTGGATCGCCGAGTGGTATGCGGCCCCACTCGGGATCACCTTGCGGGCCATGCTCCCCGCGACGCTGGGGACCCCTCGCGCCAAGGCCACGGCGGAAAAGCGTCAGCGCTTTGTCACGATTCAGCAGGAGCTGCCCTCCCTGTTGGAACGGGAGCGGTTGTTTGCGCGATCGCCGCAGCAGCGCACGGTGTATGAGCTGCTGGAGGCGCAAGGCGGCACCGCCGCACTGACGGCCGTTCGTGAACAGGCGCAGTGCTCGGCGGGCGTACTCGCCGCGATGGTGAAGCGCGGGATTGTGGTGGTGCACGACGATGTGGTGCGCCGCGATCCGTTTGCGGCGCGGCCCGGCGTCGCGCCGCCACCCACCCCGGCCCCCGCGCAGCAGGCCGCGATTGCGGCGATTCTCGCCGGGGCGCCTGGGCAGACGTTTCTCCTGCATGGGATCACAGGCAGCGGCAAGACACTCGTCTACATTGAAGTGCTGCGCGCGGTGCTGGCGCAGCCGGGACGCACGGCGATTGTCCTCGTGCCGGAAATTGCGCTGACCTCGCAGACGGTCGATCGCTTTCGTGGGGCCTTCGGCGATGACGTGGCCGTGCTGCATTCGGCGCTGAGCGATGGCGAGCGGCATGATGCGTGGCAATCACTCCGGCGCGGCGAGCGGCGGATCGCCGTTGGCGCGCGCTCGGCGCTCTTCGCCCCGTTGGAGCGGGTCGGCGTGGTCATCGTCGACGAAGAACACGAGGCGAGCTATAAGCAGGCCGAAGCGCCGCGCTATCATGCGCGGGAAGCGGCGATTGTGCGGGCGCGCGCGGAAGGCGCCGTGGTGGTGCTAGGCAGTGCGACGCCGAGTCTCGAGAGCTGGGAACGGGCGGAGCGCGGGCAGGCCATCAAGTTGTCGCTGCCCGATCGAGCGGCGGGTGCGCGGTTGCCAGATGTGCACGTGGTGGACCTGCGCACCGTGATGCGGGAGGCAGTGGCGGCGCGTCCCATGGGGGCACCGTATGATCCGACGATGGGCGTGCTGAGCCCGGCGCTGGCCGCAGCCGTTGAAGCGCGCTTAGTGCGCGGGGAGCAGAGCGTCCTGCTGTTAAATCGGCGTGGCTATGCCTCGTTTGTGCAATGTCAGAGCTGTGGCGATGTGCAGGCCTGTCCGCACTGCAGCATCTCGCTCACCTATCACCGCGTGCCGGAATCGCTGGTCTGTCATTACTGCCAGCACCAGACATCGGTGCCCGCATTGTGTACGCAGTGTGGTGCCGATGGGCTGCGTCGCCGTGGGCTTGGCACGCAGCAGGTGGAGCGTGTGGTGGCGGAGCGCTTTCCGTCGGCGCGGTTGGCGCGGATGGATGTGGATACCACCAGCGGGAAGTGGGCGCACACCGCGATCTTGGACCGTGTGGGTCGCGGCGAGATCGATATCCTGCTGGGCACGCAGATGATTGCGAAGGGGTTGGATTTTCCCAACGTGACGCTGGTGGGGGTCATCGATGCCGACACCGGGCTCAATCTCCCGGACTTTCGATCGGCCGAGCGGACTTTTCAGTTGCTCAGCCAGGTGGCGGGGCGTGCGGGGCGCGGTGAGAAAGGGGGCGAGGTGCTGATTCAGACGCGCATGCCGACGCATCATGCGGTGCGACATGCGCTGACCCACGATGTCACGGCGTTTGTGCAGGAGGAGTTGGGGCACCGGCGCATGCCGATCTATCCGCCCTTCGTGTCGCTGGCGAACGTCGTACTCAGTGGCACGGCGCAAGTGGTGACGGCCGAGGCGATGCAGGCGACGGCGGCGTGGATTGCTGCGTTGATTGCGCGGAGTGGCGTCCGGGATGTCGTGATGATTGGACCGGCGCCGTGTCCGATTGATCGCATCAAGGACCGCTGGCGGTGGCATCTGCTGCTGAAGGCTGCGCGTCCTGGTACGATGAGCCGGGTGGCGCGGTACATCGCCGAGCGGTGTCCGGTGCCGCGTCAGGCCGGATACCGGCAGGCGGACCTCCGGCTCATTGTCGATCGGGATCCCGTCTCGCTGCTCTAGCGAATTCGGCCCCGTTAGATTGTCGCGGGTCCGGCCGGTTCGTTGTTCACCCTGTCGTCCATCGGTTGCCATGTCTGCTGATTCGTCCGATTCCGTGGTGTCGCCTGCGGTGCCATCGCAGCTGCTCGGGGCGATTCCCCCCTATGTGTTCTGGGAGCTGGATGCTCGGCGGGCGGCGTTGCGGGCGCAGGGGCGCACGCTGATTGATGTGGGCATTGGCAGTCCGGATCAGCCGATCGCGCCCGTGGTCCAGGAGGCGATGCGGGCGGCGGTGGGGGAGCCGGCGTTGAGTGGGTATCCGTACTTTCGGGCGCATCCGGCCTTCGCCGAGGCGGTGGTGTCGTACATGGCTACCCGGTTTCAGGTCGCGATTGATCCCACGCGCGAGATGCTGGCGCTGGCCGGCTCCAAGGAAGGGATCGCCGAGTTGGTGCTGGCGCATGTGAATCCGGGCGAGGTGGTGCTGATCCCGGCGGTGCACTATCCCGTGTATGCGCGCGCGCCGCAGCTCGCGGGGGCGACGCCGGTGTGCGTCCCCATGCTGGCCGATGGCCGCATGGATCTCGACGCGCTGGCACCGTCGGATCTCGCGCGGGCGCGGATCCTCATTGTGAATTATCCGAGCAATCCGACGACGGCGTCGGTGCCGATCGCAGAGCTGGCGAGACTGGTGGAGTTTGCGCGGGCGCATGGCATCCTGTTGGTCAGTGACCTCGCCTACAGCGAGCTGTCGTTCGACGGCTTTGTGGTGCCCAGTGTGTTGCAGGTGCCGGGGGCTCGTGAGGTGGCCGTCGAGCTGCACACCTGCTCCAAGAGCTTCAACATGGCCGGGGTGCGTATTGCGTTCATGGCGGGGAACGCGGCGGCGTTGGCGGTGCTCGATCAGTACCGGGCCAACATCGGGTATGGCGTGAGCACGTTGGCGCAGCGGGCCGGTGCGGCGGCCTTCACGCATCACGCGACGATCATCCCGCCGGTGGTAGCCGAGTATCGCGCGCGTCGCGATGCGATGGTGGCGGCGTTCTGTGCCGCAGGGTGGGCGGTGGAGGCTCCAGCGGCCACGATGTATCTGTGGCTCGATGTCCCCGGTGGTTACGACGACTGGGGGTGGGTGGATGCGTTGATGCAGGGGCCTGGGGTGGTGGTCACGCCCGGCATCGCGTTTGGTGATGCGGGGCGGGGGAAGTTTCGGGTGTCGTTTGTGCAGCCGCCGGCAGCCTTGGCGGAGGCGGCGCGTCTGATCGCGGGGCAGGGCGGTTCCGCGGGCTGATCGTTTGGGCTGATCGTTTGGGCTGACCGTTTGGGTTGACCCGGCGGGGCTGGACTGGGCCTCTGGGCGTGATTCGAATAGTACAGTACTGAGATATCAACAGGTGATGTGATTCGTGCCTTGTTCACGGGTCCCTGCTCCTGTGATCTTGGGAGGGTGTCGCACTTCACCCCTCCCGACTTTACGCGCCCGACGCTGGCTACGGCCCCGGACGCTCGCTTCGTGCCAGCCCCGGCCGATGGCGTCCTCCCAGACGGTTTCTTTTCCACGACCAATCTGCCGACGTATGTGCGGCGGCAGGGGGCGTGGCATCTGCCGTTGGAGCCGCGCATGGACTCCGCGATTGTTCTAGGCGCGGACGGTCGTTTGTGGGTGCGGGAAGGGCGGAATGTGCGAGCGGGGGAGCCGGTGATTGTGGCGGCGGCGGAGGATGGGACCGAAGGGGTCTTCGTGCATGCCACAGCGTTTGTGGATGACGAGGCCGACGGGGAGTTCCGCTTCATGACCAGTGAGGTCTCCCGCGAAAAGCCGATCGACTACGGGCAGATGGCGCGCTTGCTGCTCGATGAGCGCGAGCGGGCCGGGTATGTCGCGTGGGTCGCGGGGCCGGCGTTGGTGCATTCGCGCGCGCGCACTGACATGACCTGGTTTGTGGAACAGGGGTTTGTCCAAGTGTTGCTGGCTGGCAACGCCGTCGCGGTGCATGACATCGAAGCGGCGATGTTTGGGACGACGCTTGGGATGACCGGCGCGGGGAAGTCCAGCGAGGGGGGACATGGCTTGCACATGCGTGCGATCAATGCGGTGCGCGGGGCGGGTTCGATTGCGGCGGCGGTGGAGCAGGGGCTCGTCCCGAACGGCATCATGCGTGCGCTCGTGAAGCGTCAGGTGCCCTATGTGCTCTGTGGATCGATCCGCGATGATGGACCGCTGCCGGATGTCATCACCGACGCGGTCGCCGCGCAGGGCGCGATGCGCGCACACGCCACGAAAGCCACGATGGTGGTCATGATCGCGACGGCGCTGCATGCGATCGCGACGGGGAACATGCTCCCATCGTTTGTGATGGAGCCCGACGGCACATTGCGCGAACTCCCCACGATTTGCGTGGACTCGTCGGAGTTTGTGGTGTCGAAGCTCAAGGATCGCGGCACCCAGCAGGCTTTTGGGGTGGTCACGAACGCCCAGGACTTCCTGCACATTCTGCGTTTGGTGGTCGAGCGCGAGGCGCAGGCCCGCAAGCGCCAAGCGCCGCGCCCCAAATCCACGGGACCGGTCAATCCGTTCCCGTTCCTCCCCATTACCTGAGTGGTACGTGACTGCTGACGCTGAAGGGCCCCTCTCACCCGGTGAGACGGGGACACCGATGGACGTAGTGGTACCCGACCGTGCCGATGCGCCGGTCTCGGAAATCACCGAGCGCTTCCTGCGCACGGTGATCGCCGCCATTCCCCTTGAGCGGATCGAGGAGTTGCATCTCTTCTCGCCGCTACGTCAGGGCGGGGTGGAAACCGGGATCGCCGTGGTGGCGGTGACCGCTGCGACACCGGCCCCCATTGAACCGACGGCACCAGAGCTCCTTGATCTCGAGGAGATCGACGCGGTCGACCCGGTCGATACCGGGGACGCGGCTGAAGAGGCGCCCGCCGTGGTCACCGTCGCTCCCTCGGTGCCGATCGTTGTGTACACCGCACGCTATCGCCTTGTCCAAAAGGGGCCGGAACGCGGGAAGTGGGAGGCCGATGTCGTCGCCGAAGCCGATGCACCCCTCATCACCGTGGAAGCGGTCGTTCGGGGCGTGCAGCGCCGCGCGGGCGAAGAATCAGAGATCGTGCGCTACTCGGCCGCCCAGCTCGCGAAGGCGCTCCGTCTGCCGTGAGTGACGAGGCGGCCGAGGATCGTGAGGCCTTTCGGGCCTACCTCCGGGATCACAACCTCCCGGTGACGGCGCAGCGGATGGCGATCGCTGAGGTGGTCCTTGGCACCGATCGACACGTGTCGGCTGACGAGGTGGCGCGCGCCCTCGACGCACAGGGCGCGCGCGCCGGGACCGCCACGGTCTATCGGACGCTCGAGGTCCTCGTCCGCAGTGGGCTCGTGGTCGAACGCGATTTCGGCGAAGGCTTCAAGCGCTATGAAGCGGCCCGCGGCATCCCACACCATGAACATCTCCTCTGCACCGCCTGCGGCGCGGTCACGGAATTCCGCGATGAACGTTTGGAACGCATGACGACGCTGCTCGCCGAATCGCAAGGTTTTACCCGGCAACGCCATCGACTCGTGATCTACGGGCTCTGTGGGGCCTGTCGCCGAGGCGCCCCACGCCATCGTACGCCGGGAGCATCCCGTGGCCCCTGAATCCCTCACGGTGCTTGTCGCCTTCACGGCAGGACTCCTCAGCTTCCTGAGCCCCTGTGTGCTGCCGCTGGTTCCCAGCTACGTGACCTTCATCACGGGGCTTGGCCTCGAAGATGTCAGCAACGCGCGGCGCACCACGCTGCTGCATGCCATCCTCTTCGTCCTCGGCTTCTCCTTCATCTTCGTGGCCCTTGGTGCCGGAGCGACCGCGTTCGGCCAGCTCCTGCTAGCCTATCGCGTCTGGCTGGCGCGCGCCGGTGGGGTGCTCATGGTGCTCATGGGCCTGTGGATGCTGGGCATCTTCAAGCTGGATGCGTTGCAGCAGGAACGGCGTGTGCATCTCAGTGATAAGCCCATCGGGTATCTCGGCACCGTCCTCGTGGGCATCGCCTTTGGGGCGGGATGGACGCCATGCCTCGGCCCAACCCTAGGCGCGATCCTGCTGCTCGCGGCGAATCAGTCGGGGGTGGCGCAAGGGATCGGGCTGTTGACTGCGTATTCGGCGGGGCTCGCAGTGCCCTTTCTGCTGAGCGCACTCGCCCTCGAACGGTTCCTCGCCTTCTTCCAGCGCTTCCGGAAGAATCTCGGGCTCGTGAACCGGTTGGCTGGCGCGTTACTGATTGTGGTCGGCGTGCTGATGTTCACCGGCTGGTTCGAGCGGCTGGCCACGTGGCTGCAGCCCTTTACGCCCGCCTTCCTCGTCGAGCGACTCTAGCGCGACGCGGGCGGCGGTCAGGCCGCTTCGATCGAGTCCAGCAGCTGCTGTCGCCGCAGCAGCTGCGCATAGCGTCCCTCGTGCGCGACCAGTGCATCGTGCCGCCCGCGCTCCACGATGGCGCCATCCTCGAGCACGAGAATGGCATCGGCGTCGCGCACCGCGCTGATCCGATGGGAGGCGATCACGGCCGTGCGGCCGGCCAACGCCTGCCGTAGCCCCTGCAGGATGGCGGCCTCCGTCTGCGTGTCCACCGCCGACAGCGCATCATCGAGGAGCACAACATGCGGATGCCGCGCAAAGGCACGGGCGATCGCGGTCCGCTGCTTTTGCCCACCGGAGAGGTTGATGCCGCGTTCGCCTAGGACGGTGTCGAGCCCGGCCGGCAGCTGCGCCACCGTCTCGGTTAACTGCGCCAGCGCAGTGGCCATCTCCACGGCCTCATGCCTCGCCGATGCGGAGAGGCCATAGGCGACGTTGGCGCCGATCGTTTCGCTGAAGAGGAGCGACTCCTGCGGGACATAGCCGAGTTCCGCGCGCAGCGTGGCGAGTGGCAGCTCGCGAATAGGGACCCCATCCAGCAGAATTTCACCACGCTGTGGTTCGAAGAAACGCGGGATCAGATCCATGAGCGCGCTCTTCCCCGATCCGGTCGCCCCAACGAGGGCCAACGTCTGCCCAGCCGGAATGGTGAACGAGACATCCCTCAGCACCCAGCGCGGCGCGGCGTCACGCGTTGATGGTGTCGTGGGATAGTGGAACCAGACGTTCCGGAATTCGATCGTGCGTCCACCGGTGACCACGGGCAACGTGCGCTGTCCCTCGTCCTGCACCTGGAGCGGTGTCGCATCGAGCAACTCGAGAATGCGCGCCATGGAGGCGCTGCCGCGCTGCAGCAGATTCGTCGTCCATCCTAACGCGATCAGGGGCCAGGTGAGCATCGTGAGATAGATGCCGAAGGCCACGTAGCCGCCGACCGTGATCGTTTCGTGCAGCAGCAGTCGGCCCCCGACCGCGATCGTCACAGCCATGCCAAGCCCTGCCAGGAGTGCGAAGCCTGGGTTCATGAGACCGTTCAGCTTCGCCAACTGCATGTTGGCCGTGAGATACTGCTCACCCAAGGCGGCAAAGCGTCCGGCCTCGGCCCCCTCTTGCTGGTAGGCGCGCACCACGCGCACCCCCGCCACATTCTCCTGGGCGCGCGTGGAGAGATCGCTGAACTGCGCCTGCACCGCTTCGAAGCGGGAATGGATGCGCCGCCCCAGACGGATCATCAGGATGGGGAGGCCGATCATGGGGAGCAGCGCGAGCCCGGTGAGGAGTGGGCTGATCCGCAGCATCATTGCCAGCGCAAAGAGGCCGCCAGCGATCGTGTTGAGCAGATACATGATGGCGGGGCCCGCCGCCATCCGCACGGCGCTCAGATCGTTCGTGAGGCGCGCCATCAGGTCCCCGGTGCGCCACTGTTGATACCAGGCCGCATCGAGCGTCAACAGGCGAGCGAGGACGTCCCGTCGCAGGTCGGTTTCGATCTTGCGGCTCACCCCATTGAGCAACTGCCGCATCGTGAAGCGCAGGGTGCCGCTCACGACCGCGGTGACGAGCATGAGTCCCGCCACCCCCCACAGCGCCCGTGGGCTCGCGCCGGTGTGCATGGCGTCGAGGCCACGACGGAGCATGGAGGGAATCACACTCGCCAGCCCCGCCGCCACCACCACCGACGTCAATCCCGTCGCAACCGTGAGGCGATACGGGCGATAGTAGGGGAGGAGGCGACGGAGTGTACTCATGACCCTCGGTTAATACCCCACGGCGCCACCAGAGCGCCGCGGTTCCGGCACGCCTTCCCAGCCGCCCGGGACGCGCATGATGGCATTCACATTGACCAGCGCCCGCAGCCGACGCAGGCGGTGCCCCATCGCGGTGAGCGAATCGCGCACCGCCGGCATCAGGCCGCCGTCTTCGAAGGTTAAGGAATCCGGCAGCGCCTGATGGTGCACGCGCGGCGCGCGCATCGCATCCATCAGCGACATCCGGTGCACGAGCACATTCAGGATCACCTGACTGGTGCCGGTGATGATGGTCGGTCCACCAGCGGCCCCCACGACCAGCAACACCTGACCCCGCCGATCGGTGACGATGGTGGGGGACATGGCACTCAGCATGCGCTTGCCCGGCTGAATGGCGTTCGCCTCACCCTGCACCAAGCCAAACATATTGGGCTTCCCCGGCTGCGCCGCGAAGTCATCCATTTCGTCGTTGAGCATGAAGCCGGCCCCACGCACCCACACCCCCGATCCCCACGAGTTGTTGAGGGTCGTGGTGGTCGCCACGGCATTCCCCTGCCGATCGACCACCGAATAATGCGTGGTGTGGATCGGTTCCCGAGCGGCCTGCGTCATGAGCGGCTCGACTTCGGAGGTTGGTGTGGCGCGGGTCTCGTTGATGGTCCCCTGCAGCGCCTTGGCGTATGACTGACTGGTGAGTTGTGCCAGCGGTACTGGCACAAAGTCGGGATCGGCCAGCTTGCTGTTGCGATCGATGAAGGCGCGCTGGTATGCGCTCGCCAACAGATGGAACCAGCGCGTGGACCCGTACGCCGGGAGCGTCGGATACTGGCTGAGAATGTTGAGCGCCTCCGTCATGGTCACGCCACCCGAGGACGAGGGGGGCATGGCGATCAGGCCCACATCGCGGAAGGTGGTCCGGATGGGGGTGCGATACGCGGGCGTATAGCGCTTGAGGTCGGCGCGCGTGATGATCCCGCCACCGCGCTGTTGCTCCGCCACAAGGGAATCGGCAATCCATCCTTCGTAAAACGCGGCCGGCCCCTGCGTGGCGATCGCTTGCAGCGTCCGCGCCAGATCGGGCTGCACCAGTCGGCTGCCCGCGGCGAGCGGCTTACCATTCGGAAAATACGGGGTGTTGCGGCTCTGCCCGGTGACATAGCTGGTGGCTCGGCTGATCGAACCGGCGAGCGCGGTGTCGATCACGAAGCCATCGCGCGCGAGGCGAATCGCCGGCGCCATGACCTGCGCGAGCGACATCGTGCCGTACTGCTTGAGCGCGGCGGAGAGTCCGGCGACTGCTCCCGGGACGCCCGAGGCCAAATGGCCCACGACGCTCTTGTCGGTCAGCTTGCCGTTGGCATCGAGATACATGTCCCGTGTGGCGGCGAGCGGGGCAATCTCGCGATAATCGATGGCCGCGGTCCGGCCGTCGGCCAGGGCGATCACCATGTAGCCGCCCCCGCCAATGTTGCCGGCTTCGGGCCAGCTCACGGCCAGCGCGAAGCCAAGCGCCACGGCGGCGTCCACAGCATTCCCGCCCGCCTTCATGATCTCGGCGGCGGCCGCACTCGCCTCCGGGCTATTGCTCACCGCCATCGCCTGCGCGGCAAAGGTCGCTTTGGCGCCGGCGGGGAGATGCCAGTCGACGGGGAAGGTGGCCGGTACGCGTGCGGGGAGGGCGGCGGCACGGGTCCCACTGGTCGCTGCGTCGACACGTGGGGTGGCGGTCTGCCCGCTGCTCCCCCCATTGCAGGCGGTCAGCATGCATAGGGCTGCGGCCACGGCGGCCACGCCAGCGGCGGGGGAACGGGGCACGCGCACAGCGCGGCGCTGCGGAACACGCAGGATCGAGGCAGGCATGCGATCGAAGGCAGTGCGAAAGTCGCGGTGAGGTGGCGCCCGCACGCGTGCAACGCGACCGCAGCATCGGCGGCCATCGCTTGCGAGTCGCGTCGACGATTCCCTAGCTTTGAAAGGCGCAGGGTGCCGACACAGCCGGATATCGTCAGAAGCTAGTCTCGGCCCCTCTCAGGCGACAGTCGCACACCCGGTCGCCCGCTCGGATCTCGCTCTCCGATTCTCTCGCCCATCGTGTCGTGACGGCCCCTCTCATGGATTCCCGCGCTACCGAGCGCCGCAACCCCCGCACCGTGGATATCGATCTGGCCTCACCGGCTGGGATCGTGGCCCTCATGGTGGCCGATGATCGTGGTGTCGCCGATGCCGTCGCGTCCCAGGCGGAGCCAATCGCGCGCACGATTGCCGCCGTCGAGGCAGCGTTCCGCTCAGGGCATCGTCTGCTCTATGTCGGGGCGGGCACCTCGGGTCGTTTGGGGGTGCTTGATGCCAGCGAATGCCCGCCGACCTTTGGCAGCGATCCGCGTATGGTGGTCGGTATCATCGCCGGTGGCGATCGCGCGTTGCGCAATTCGATCGAAGGCGCCGAGGACGATCCGGCGGAAGGGGCGGCGATCATGACGACGCACGCGGTGACGGCGGGGGATGTCGTGGTGGGGATTGCGGCCTCGGGGACCACCCCATTCGTGCGCGGCGCGTTGGCGCAGGCGCGCGTCGTTGGCGCGACCACGGTGCTGCTTGCCTGTTCGGAACCGCCCGATGCGATGCGGGCGGAGGCGGCGTGGTGCATCCTGCCGATTGTGGGTCCGGAGGTGTTGACGGGATCCACGCGTCTCAAGTCGGGAACGGCGACCAAGATGGTGCTCAACATGATCACCACCGGGGCGATGATCCGCGTCGGTAAGAGCTACGGCAATCTGATGGTCGATGTGCGCGTCACGAATGTGAAGCTTACGGATCGCGCCGAGCGGATCCTCATGGAGGTGTGCCGCATTGACCGGGGGGTGGCACAGGCCCTGCTGGCGGCCTCTGGCGGTGAAGTGAAGCGGGCGATCGTGATGCACCAGCTGGGGGTGGAGGCGGCAGAGGCCGCGGAGCGACTCGCGGCGGCTGGTGGGGTGATTCGTCAGGTGGTGTCGCAGGCGCCACCGCCTGTCTCGGCGATATGACGGCAGGGATCACCGGTGCCTTGGCGCGCCGGTTGTTGCAGGCGTCGCATGACACGGTGCTGGTGGGCGTGATGTCCGGCACGTCGCTCGATGGCATCACGGCCGCGGCGGTTCGCTTCACCGAAGCGCACGATGGGCGCATTACGCCCACGCTGCTGTCGCATGCGCATCGTCCCTATGCCGCCGCGGAGCGGACGCGACTCGAGCGCGCGATGCAGGGTGACACGGCACAGGCGTATTGCCGGCTGCAAGCGGAGCTCGGTGAATGGCTGGGCGATGCGGCGCGACGCGCGATGCAGCAGGCGGGGCTGGCGCCGAGCGAGGTGACCGCCATTGCGTCGCATGGCCACACCATCTGGCATGAAGCCGGACACAGCACGTGGCAGATGGGTGATGCGGCGCGCATCGCGGAGGTGACGGGGTGTGCCGTGGTGGCTGATTTCCGGGCGCGCGATGTCGCGGTGGGTGGGCAGGGAGCGCCGCTGGTGCCGATGGCGGATGCGCGACTTTTTGCGCATCCCACGGCGTGGCGCGCCCTGCAGAATCTGGGGGGGATTGGCAACGTGACGCTGGTGCCGCCGTCATCGACCCATGCGGCCGATCTGGTGCCGCCGGTGCAAGCGTTTGACACGGGGCCCGGGGTGGTGCTGATCGATGGGGTCACGCGGGCGCTCTGGCCCACGTTGTCCTATGATCGTGACGGGCGACTGGCGCGTGCGGGCACCGTGTTGGAACCGGTCGTGACGGCGCTGATGGATGCGCCATATTTCTCGCAGCATCCCCCGAAGAGCACGGGGCGCGAGCTGTTCACGACCGCCTATCGCGATGACTTCATCGAGCGCTGCCGCGCCCTGGCCAGTGAGACGCGGCCCGTGGATGACACCGACATCGTGGCAACGGCCACGGCGCTCACGGCGCGGACGATCGCCGACCAGTATGCGCGATTTCTGGAAGGGCCGGTGGGGGAGGTGGTGCTCTCGGGGGGCGGGGCTCGCAACCCGACGCTTGTAGACGCCATTACCGTGGCGCTGCAGCAGTCTGCCGCGGGGCGCGGTCAGTCGGCGCCACCGGTGCGGTTATTTGATACGTTGTTCTTTGATGCGGAGGCCAAGGAGGCCGTCGCGTTTGCCCTCTTGGGCTATCTGCATCTCACAGGCCGATCGGGGAACGTGCCGCACGCGACAGGTGCGCGGACGGGCCGACTGCTCGGCCATTTCACACCGGCAGGATGACATGGGTGCGTTAACGCGTCGCGATCTGGCGGCGCTGTGTATTCCGGTGGTGCGGGCGGCTCCGGGCAGTGGCTTCGCCGACGAACGCGCGCGCATTGATGCCGCGCTGGCGTTGGGTGTGGGCGGATTCCAACTGGTCGGTGGGGAGCAGGATGCGGTCCGCTTGCTCGCCAAGGAGCTGCAGCAACGGTCGGCGCAGAAGCTGCTGATTGCCGCCGATCTCGAGCGTGGTGCGGGTCAGCAGTTTCGTGGGGCTACCGGATTGCCACCGCTCGCCGCGTTAGTCACGCTCGGGGATCTGGAGTCGCTGCGTCGCGCCGCGCGCTTGACGGCCCGCGAGGCACGCACGATGGGGGTGAATTGGAATTTCGCGCCCGTCGCGGATCTCGATCGGCTGGATACGAATCCCGTGATGGGGACGCGGACGTTGGGGCAGGAGCCACGTGCGGTGGCCACGCTGGTGGCGGCGTGGATTGAAGCCTGTCAGGGGGAAGGGGTGCTGGCGTGTGCCAAGCATTTTCCCGGCATGGGTCGCGTGACGGTCGATCCGTCGCAGGCGTTGCCGGTCGTGACCGATCCCGCGGACCAGCTGAAGGAACAAGACGGGCAGCCGTTCCGGGCAGCGATCACGGCCGGTGTGGCCAGTATCATGACGGCGCATGTGGCCTATCCCGCCTTGGATGGCAGCCGTGTCGCCGCGACGCATTCCCGCGAACTCCTGCAGTGGTCGCTCCGGCAGCAGCTCAAGTTCACCGGCATCATCGTCTCGGACGCACTCAGTATGGCGGCCGCACTCGAGGGGATGACGGTGGCGGAATCGGTCGTGCGCGCGTTGCGGGCCGGCTGCGACCTCGTGTTGGATCCCGGGGATCTCGAGACGACGCTCACCGCCCTGGAAACGGCGCTGGCGGATGGCACGCTCGATCCCGAGCAGCTTCGCCTGTCCTTGCGCCGTCGTCTCAAATGGGCGCAGTGGGCCTCACCGCCCAACGAATGGCGTCGTCCGAGTGGTGCTGACACGGCGTGGGGCGGTCTGGTGGCGGACAAGGTGCTGCGGGTGGAGCAGGGGCCGTTGCCGACGCTGGGCGCCGTGACGGAAGTCGTCGTGGTCGATGACGATGAGCCTGTCGACCAACCCGGTGCGGATACGGCGGGGCTCGCCGAGGCGCTTCGCGCGACGGGGCACGATGCCCGTCCGGCGACGCATCCGGGGGCTGCGAGTGGTGGACCGCTCGTTATTGCGCTCTTTGCCGACTATCACGCCGGCAAGGGGCGCACGCAGCTCCGGCCGGATACCGTCGAGAAAGTGCAGGAGCTGCTGGACGCCGCGGCGGCGTTGCAGCGCCCGGTGATTCTCGTGGGCTTTGGTGATCCGCGCTGGGCGGCGCAGCTGCCGCAGCCGATGGCGCGGGTGGTTGCGTGGAGCCGCGA
>JBEIUK010000003.1:0-34650 GCA_040374415.1 Gemmatimonadaceae bacterium
CAGAACGCGCTCGCCTATGCGAAGGAACGGTTGCAGGGACGCGCGCTCACCGGGCCGCAGAATCCGGCCGGGCCGGCCGATCCCATTCTCGTGCACCCGGACGTGCGGAAGGGGCTGTTGCGCATCAAGGCCTTCAACGAAGGGATGCGCTCCCTCGCCTACTGGATCGGGATCCGCATTGATCTCGAGCACCGGCATCCGGATCCGGTCGTGCGCCAGGCGGCCAGCGACATCGTGGCGCTGATGACGCCAGTCCTGAAGGCGTTTCTGACCGATAAAGGGTTCGATAACACGAACATCGCGCTGCAAACGCTGGGCGGGCACGGCTACATCAAGGAGTACGGGCTCGAGCAGTATGTGCGCGATGCCCGCATCGCCCAGATCTATGAAGGCACCAATGCCGTACAGGCGCTCGATCTCGTGGGGCGGAAGCTCCCCATGGAAGGCGGGCGGCTCGTGCGCGACTTCTTCAGTCTGGTAAAAGCCGATGTCGATGCGGCCGCGGCGGATCCGGCGCGTGAGGAGTTTGCGAAGCCGGTGGGGGCGGCGCTCTATCAGCTGCAGAAGGCCACGATGACGCTGGCCGAGCGGGGCTTTGCGGATCCGAATGAAGCCGGGGCGGCGGCGACCGAGTATCTCCATTTGATGGGCTACGTCGCCGTCGGGTGGCAGTGGCTCCGCATGGTCACGGTGGCCTCGGCCCAGCTGGCGGCCGGCACCGGGGACCCCCGGTTCCTCGCGGCCAAAATCAAGACGGCCCGCTTCTACATGGCGCGGTTGCTCCCGGAGGCCGCCACGCTGCTGGCGGCGATCCAATCCGGGGCCGGTGCGATCATGGCCGTTGCGCCTGAGGAGTTCTGATCGTCTTGAGGGGGTCAACCCTTTTGATCCTATCCTGCGATGCTCTTCAAAACGCTCTCCGCGGAATTCCGCGCGGCGACCAATCGCCGCAGCACCGACACGCCGACGACGGCGCCGTCCCAGTCTGGGGAAGGTGCCAGCTTTCCGCTCGCCAGTCCGGTCGATCCCACAGGTGTGGTGGGGTTGGGCCTCGTCCTGGACGCGATGGGCGAACTGCTCGCCGCGTTGGCGCGCTATCCCCTCGACCGGGCTAAAGTGCCGGCGACGGAGTCAGCGCTCGAGTTGATGCGCTGGCGCCAGCATGCGACGCTCGGTATTCCGCTCACCCCCGATGCCGAAACGTCGGCCCTCCATGTGGTCGACCGCGACTGGGACGGGCTGGTCCGTGCTGTGTCAGAGGTGCGGAAGGACGAACACCAGCACAACACGAACACCGTGACGGAGCTGCGGAACGCGCTCTGGTCCTGCGTGGAAACGGTGCACCAGGCGGTGCGGATCGATCAGCGCTCGGAGCTGGAAACGCAGAGCCACATGGACAAGGCGCGCACCGCGATGAAGCGGCTGCAGACCGGTTCGATCAAGCAGGAAGTCTCGGCGGCGATCACCGCGATTGAGTCGGCGATGCAGGAGCGGCGCAACCAACAGGCCGATCAGTTCCAGTCACTGGCCTCCCGGCTGGAGACGCTGGGGCAGCAGCTGGAGGAAGCGCGCCGGGAGAGCACGACCGATGCGCTGACCGGCGTCGGCAACCGCAAGCTCTTCGACACGATGATTGTGCGCTCGGTGCACATGTTCTCGCTGTCACGACAGCCGGTGGTTCTGCTCATGATGGACATGGACCGACTGAAGATGGTCAACGACATGTACGGGCACATGGCTGGCGATGCGGCCATCGCCACGTTGGGCACGGCGCTCAAGCAGGTGTTCCTGCGTAAGTCGGACGCCATCTGCCGGTACGGCGGTGATGAATTTGCCGTGCTGCTGAACAACACCGAGTGGTCGCAAGCCCAAGCGCTCGCGATGCGACTGCAGGAGGCGCTCTCGGCGCTGCCGACGCCGCATCCGGCGATGGAGTTCAGCGTGGGTGTGTCCGTTGGCGTGGCGCAGTTGCAGCCGCTTGAAGATGCGGAGATGTGGAAGGCGCGCGCCGATGCCGCACTCTACAAGGCCAAGCACAATGGGTTTGAGCGCGTCGTCGTGGCGGATCCACAGCCCCGACCGCACGCGGCCTGACGCAGGCAATCGGCAGCTGTCGCAGTGACGCCGCGACATTCCTGACAATCCCCTGACATCCGCTGCGCCCCCTGTCGGCACCTCGCCCGACAGGGGGCGTCGTCGTACTCAGCCGCGAAGGCGATGTAACCCGTCTGGCCGTCAACGGTTACGCGCGACCCCGAGACCTCCTGACAGCGTGCCCCACCGGCGGCACTCCGTTTGCCATTGACTCTCTGCGCGACGCTGCGCGAAGGCTTGATGGCAATTTTACGTGGACGGTACCGATGCGAAAACTTTCATCCTGGATCGCGCTCGCCGCGATCAGCCTGCCGGCGACCCTGTCGGCCCAGCTCTCCGGCTCAGGGTGCTTCATGGGCGCCTACGAGACCTGTGCGACGTGGTCGTTGGCAAACACGAGTGGGGATCTGTGGACGTTGGGGATCACGAACACGTCCACCACGCCCACGCAAAAGTTTGGTGAGCTCTACCTCTACTTTGGGAGTGGGACGCCCGTGGTCTCGGGGGTGTCCTCGACGCCAACCGGTTGGCTCGAGAGCGGCGCGCAGAATCCGAGCAGCAGTTCGTGGTACGAGGGCGTGCTCGGCGTCATGGGCGACAACGTGCAGTTCGTGCGCGGGCCGGACATTCAGATGGGACAGTCTGCGATGGTGTCGTTCACGCTCACGGGTGCCACGCCCATCGGGGTGGGCGTACATTCCCAGCCGGCTGGCGAGCAGTATGATTCTCAGCGCATCCGGTTTGGCGGGTCGTCGGTGGTGCCGGAACCGTCAACCTATGCCTTGATGGCGGCGGGATTGCTGGGGCTTCTGGTCATTATGCGGCGCCGTGGGGTCACCGCTCATCAAAGCTGGCACGCAGCGCATTAAGAATGACCGCCACGTCGATCGCCTCTTGGGTCAAGGCCCCGGCGATCGGCGTGATCAGGCCGAAGGCGGCGGCGACCATTCCCAGGAGGCTCAGTCCGAGCCCCACCCCAATACTCTGCTGCGCGATGCGCATCGACCGGCGGCCAATCCGAATGGCCGCCGTGACGCGCGCCGGCTCATCTACCAGCAGCACCACGTCGGCGGCTTCCGTCACCACACCGCCACCATGCCCCGCGAGCGCGACGCCGACGCTCGCCGCAGTCAGTGCCGGCGCGTCGTTCGTCCCGTCGCCCACCATGAGCACGCGGAACCCCTGCTGCTGCAGTCCGCTCACCCGAACGGCTTTATCCTCCGGTGAGAGGCCACCGGCCCACGTCGTGATCCCCACCTGGGCCGCAATCTGCGCGACATTCTCCGGCCGATCCCCGGAAAGCAGGCTGATCTCCCGGACGCCAAGTGCCGACAGATCCTGCAGGAAGGTGTCGAGGTCGCTGCGGAGCGCATCGGCAAACTCGATCCGCCCCACGAGTCCATCGCTGCTCCCCACGTAGGCCTGTAGCCCGTCGGCGCCCACCGCCATGGCCTCGAGGCGCGCCGCGAGCGCCGGCAGTTGCGCGGCCACTAAATCCGGCGCACCCACCGCGACGGTGCGCCCGCCGACCTCGCCATGGACGCCGCGCCCCGGCGTCTCCACCGTCGCGCTCGCGATCGTGGTGGCGAGCCCGCGCGCTTCCGCCTCCGCTACCACCACCCGGGCCAGCAAATGCCCAGAGCCATGCTCAAGGCTGGCCGCGAGGGCGAGGAGTTGATCGGCCGAGACGTCGCCGTCCGTCACGATGCGATGAATGCGGGGACGGCCCACCGTGAGCGTACCGGTCTTGTCGAAAACGGCTGCGGTGATGTGCGCGAGCCCTTCCAGCGCACTGCCATTCCGCACGATGATCCCGCGACGCGCCGCCCGGTTGATTCCCCCAATGATGGCGACCGGTGCCGCGAGAATGAGCGGACAGGGAGTGGCAATGACCAAGACCGCAAGCACGCGACTCACGTCGTGGGACATCCACCAGGCTGCCGCACACACCGCCAGCGTGAGCGGCGTGAACCAGACGGCGAAGCGATCCGCGGTGCGCTGCAACGGGCTCTTGCTGGCCTGCGCCGTGCGGACCAGATCCACGATCCGCGCATACTGGCTGTCGCGTGACGCACGCAGCGCCCGCAGGGTGAGCACCCCTTCCTGGTTCACGCTCCCCGAAAGCAGCGGCGTGCCAGCCATAGCCTTCACCGGCATCGGTTCACCGGTGAGCCGCGACGTGTCCACATGCGAGACGCCATCGGTCACGGTCGCATCGCAGGGGACCATCTCCCCTGGGCGCACCAGGAGAATGTCCTCGGGCACGATGGCCACGGCGTCGATGTCCGTCACGGCGCCATCCTGCACCCGATGCGCGCGGCGTGGCGCGTCCGCTTCGAGTGTCGCCACGGCACTCGAGGCCCGTGCCACAGCGTAGGTCTCAAGGGCTTCGCCGCCCGTCTGCATGAGCACCACCACCAGGCCGGCAAGCGGCTCCTGTAGGCCCACGGCGCCGACAATGGCGAGCATCGCCACCACATCGCTCGCAAACTGCCCGCGGAGCATGCCGCGGATCGTGTGCCAAGCGAGTGGGGCGCCCAGAATGACCAGCCCGGTCAGCCAGATCCGATCTCGCCAGGGTGCTCCATTGGGGAGCAGCTGGCAGGCGGCGCCCACCGCGAGAACGGCCAGGGTCCAGAGCGGACGACGGGGCATGGGGAACGGACGCATGGCAGACGCTCGGAGCGGAAGGATCCGACGACTAGCTTATACGCGGGGCCCGCGCATATCGAAAGATAGGCACGCGGGCGTGCCAATCTAAATGGCCTGTCGTCACGGAGTTCGGAGTGTCTACGTCTCCTTTGCAATCGCACGCCGCGCTCGCCGCCATTATCGACATCGCGGCGGACGCCATTATCGCGCTGGACGCCGAGTTTCGCATCATCCGCTACAATCGCGGCGCGGAACAGATTTTCGGATGGACGGAATCGGAGATGCTGGGGCAGCCGTTAGATCGGTTGCTCCCGATGGCGGCCCGATCCGTGCACCGCAGCCATCTGCGTGGCTTTGCCGACGGCGCCACCGATGCGCGGCCGATGGGGGAGCGTCGACTGATTTCCGGACTGCGCCGGTCGGGCGAATCGTTCCCCGCGGAGGCGTCGATTGCCCGCGTGGTGATGGACGGTGCGCTCACTGTCATGGTGGTGTTGCGGGATGCCAGTGAGCGGCGGCAGCGCGAGGAGCGGCAGCGGTTGCTGGGCACGGCCGGGTGGGTGCTCGCGTCGTCGCTCGATGTCGAGTCCACGATGGCGACGATCACGGAGTTGCCGGTCCCCCTGCTGGCGGACTGGTGTCTGCTCGACTTGGTGACGCCGGAGGGCCAGTGGCGACGGATGGCGGCGGCGCATCGTGATCCCGGCCACCAGGACACGGCCATTGGGTTGGTCGCGCGTCAGACCCCGTTCGTGGCCAACGATCAGGCCGTCTGGGGCGTCGCGCGCCTGGTGCATGAACCGCAGGCACTCGCGGTGAGTGATGTCGCCGCGTGGCGCGCCGCAAACTTCCCTGAGGCGGCGCATCAGGCCCGCGTTGCGGCGCTTGGTGAGGGCGCGGTGCTCGTCGTGCCGCTCCGTGCAGGTGGACGCGCCCTCGGCGTCCTCCACCTCGTGCGGGGGACGGACGCCCCGCGCTTCCAGTCGGATGAAGTGCAGGTCGCCGATCAGTATGGCAGTCTCGCGGCGCTCGCGCTGGAAAATGCGCGGCTCTATCAGGAAGCCCGTCAGGCGGTGCGGGAGCGCGATGAAATGCTGGCGATTGTGTCGCACGACCTGCGCAATCCGGTCAATGCCATTGTGCTGCTGACGGGTGCGGCGCTTGAGCGGGCCGGCCACGCGCCGACGTTGCTCGATCGCACCGAAGTCGAGCATGTCCGTGCCGCCGCGCGGCAGGCCAATGGGCTCATTCAGGACTTGCAGGACGTCACGCGGATTTCTGCCGGGCGCCTGCGCATCGATCAACGACCGGTGCTTCTCGACGAACTGATCGACGAGATGGCCCATCTGTTTGGGCCCACGATGGAAGAGGCCGGGCTGCACTTCACCTGCACGGTGGATCGCGAAGTGCCGCCGTGTCCACTCGATCGCGTGCGCATGGGGCAGGTGCTATCGAATCTGCTGGCCAATGCGGTGCGATTTACGCCGGCAGGCGGTCGTGTGGAGTGCGCGCTCATCGCACACGCGACATCGGTTGCCATCACGGTTCGCGATACCGGGCCAGGGATCTCCGCCGAGGATCTCCCGCGGCTCTTTGAGCGCTACTGGCAGGCACCGCGTCTGCTACGCTCTGGCTCGGGGCTGGGCCTGTATATCGTCAAGGGCATTGTCGAAGCGCACGGCGGGACGGTCTCGGTGGAGAGTACGGTAGGCGTCGGCAGCGCCTTCACGGTGACGCTGCCGTTGCCGGAATAGCACGGGCGGCTGGCGCATCGGTGCCGCCGGCGGGAACCGACTGGCGCGGCCAGCACTGCGATCTGGGCACCCCCGGTAGCTTACCCGCGTTTACTCCCGTGGCTACTTTCCGCCGCGCAGAGGGGCGCCTTCCCGGTCTGACCGAACCGGCTATCCGCCGACCGTCAGTTCCCCCTCCCCACCCCCAGGATCATGAAAAATTATCTGGACCTGTACACCCAGAACCGCGAGTGGTCGACGCACGTCCGTACAGCAGATCCCACGTATTTCACCCGCCGGTCTGCTGGGCAGGAACCGCACTTCTTCTTCATCGGGTGCTGCGACTCGCGCGTCCCGACGGAGGTGCTGACCGGCGCGAAGCCTGGCGAGATTTTCACCCATCGCAACATCGCCAATCAGGCCGATCCCACCGACATGAACATGCTCTCGGCGCTGGAGTATGCGGTCGAGGTGCTGAAGGTCCGCCACGTCATTGTGTGTGGTCATTACAACTGTGGCGGCGTCCGCGCGGCCATGAGCCCGCCGGGCCACATGTTGGTGGATCACTGGCTGCAGGTGGTTCGGGACGTCCAACTCCGGCACCAGGCCGAGCTGGATCAGTTGTCGACGGACGAAGCGCAATTCAAGCGCTTGGTGGAACTCAATGTCCTGGAGCAGGTCTTTCAGCTCTCGCGCACCCCGATTGTCCGCAATGCGTGGCGGAATGGTCAGTCACCCATTTTGCATGGGGTGGTGTATGACCTGCACGACGGCCTGCTCAAAGAGCTCGTCAGTGGCGTCGATTGCGAAGAGCAGGCCCACGCGCTTCGGGCGGCCGTCGCCCGCGAAGTCGTAACGGTTCCCGCCTCCTTGCACAAAGCACCCATCGGGTGATCCCCGAGCGGGACCGGCTCGTGAACGTCGAAAAATGACAGCGCCGGGTGATCACGGATCACCCGGCGCTGTCACCATGGCCTGCGTGACACGTGTCGGCAGGTCGCCGACACGTCAATCACGGCCGCTGCTAGTGCTTCGCCTCGGCGGGCTCTGCCTTCTCGGCCTTGGCGGCGCCTTCCGCGTGCTCGGCGCCCTCTGCCTTCGCCGCACCGTGCTCGCCACCTTCCGCCTTGGCCATATCCTGCGCGTGATACACCTGCACGTTCATCGGATCACGGGGATGCCGGTACGTGTTGTTGTGGATCGTGTAGGCGGTGAGCCCGAGTGCCGCCGTCAGCACGCAGGTGATGATCGCCGCGCCCCACCCCAACTTGTTCGGATCGTAACCAGCACTCATGAGATGACTCCGTCAGGATTGCTGCCTCCCGGACTAACGCCCGAGGGCACGCATCAATGGCCACACCGCACGGTCCCCGATCGACGGGGACCCAACCGGGCGGAAGTTAAGCGTCCCGGGGCGTGCCCGGTAGCGGCGGGGGATCGGCCACTGGGCCGCGCACCAACCGTGCGGGAAGAATCGCCGCGGACCCGAATCGGTTCCGGATCCGGTCCACCGCCTGCGTGAGCGCCCGGTCCCGGTCCCCTTCCACCGGGTCGGGGAGCGACGCTCCCGCCTGGGCCGCCGGGGATTCCTCACGGGCAAAAAGCCCCAGCTGGGCAGCGCCCGGCGGTGGCCCGTCGAAATGGGAGAGTGAGATCCCCAGCAGCCGCACTTTCCCGCCGCGTCGCTCCCGAAGCGCTGCCAGGAGCTGTGACGCGACCCGGGCCACCGAGCGCTCCGACGCAATCGGCTGCCGCAGTGTCCGACGCGCCGTGCGGGTGTCGAAGCGCGTGTCCCGGAGCTTGACCGTGACGGTGCGGGCCGTCAGCCCCTGCCGCCGCAGATCCGCCGAGACCCGGACAGCCAGTGCCAACAGCTCCCGGCCCATCTGGCTGTCGGTCGCCAGATCCACCGCAAAGGTTCGCTCGCGGCTCACCTGTTTTTGCTGATCCCCCGGCCATACCACGCTGGGGTCCACCCCACGGACCCGCGCGTCGAGCCATCGGCCGGTCCGCTCCCCCAGCCGGCGCACCAGCGTCTCCGTTGTCCACGCCTGCGCATCGGCCACGGTCAGCAGCCCCACCCGTGCCAGCGTCTCGGCGAGACGCGGCCCGACCATCGGCAGCTCGGCGAGACGAAAGGGGGCGAGGAAGGCCACTTCGTCCCCAGGCGCGACGATGTGCACCCCGGTCGCCCCCGTGCCCGGCTTCGGCTTGGCCCGCTCGACGGCCATCTTCGCGAGGAGGCGCGACGTGCCACCGCCAATGGACACGTGGAGCCCCGTGGCGTCCCACACCGCCTCCCGAATGCGCTGCGCCGTGGTGGCGAGCGGTTCGTGCCCATAGAGCGCTTCGGTGCCGGCGAGATCGCCATACCACTCGTCAATGCTCGACGGCTGGACCACGGGAATGAATCGGCGCAGGACCGCCTGGATGTCGCGACTGCGCGCCCCGCAGGCCTGCCGTGGCACGGGCACGCAGAGCGCGTCGGGGCAGAGCTGCAGGGCCCGCGCGATCGGCATCGCGCTCCGCACGCCAAAGGCGCGGCACTCGTAGGAGGCACTGCACACCACGCCGCGCGATCCGGCTGCTCCGCCCACAATGAGCAGGCGTGCACGACCGGCGCCCTCTGGATCCTCCTGCCGCGCCACCGCGACAAAAAACGCGTCGGCGTCAATGAGCAGAATGCGGCGGGCCGCGCCGGGAGTGACGGCGGCGCCGCGCGTGGTGAGGCGGGTCATCGACCGACGGTCAGCCGCGCCACGCCGACGGCATCACACCGCCCGCGGACCGCGCTGTGCCGGGGCCGGTTCGTCGAAGGTCGTGCCACGACCACGCGCCTCCACGGGCCAGCGCGTCTCCACCGCCTGCCCCCGCACCCCCACGATCTCATCGAAGAGATGCACCACGATGCACACATGGTTCGGCACGATGCGGACCTGATCGCCAAGCCGCGGCCGCCAGTCGGTCTTCGAGAGATCGAGGATGCCATGTTCTTCGGACATGCGCGAGACGATCACCTCCGGGTGGTGCAGCAGCGCACCGTAGCCGTCGCCCTCGGCGCGCAGCGGTTCGCGTCCGAGCGCCTTCGTCCCGGCGTCGACGACGGCCTGTCCCGGCACGGCGGTGCTCACCACGGTCGCGAGCACCGTCAGCGCGCAATCCTCCCAGTCACAGGCGCCGATCATCGCCGTGGTGCGGTCGTTGTAGACATAGGTGCCGGGGCGCACCTCGGTGACACCGGGCACCTCGTGCATGCGCCACGCCGCCGGTGTGGAGCCGCCGCTCACGACCGCCGGCGGCAGCCCCGCGTCGGTGAGGGCGCCGGTGAACGTGGCGATCTGCGCGCCCAGTTCGGTCAGCGCGGCGCCCTGATCGTGGACGGCCTGCCGGATGTGCCCCGGATAGAACAGCAGCCCCTGATAATGCAGCCCCGGCAACTCCGCCGCCGCGCGCGCGACCGCCACGGCGCGCTCCGGCGTGGCGACGCCAACGCGATGCATCCCGAGATCGGCTTCGACGTACACGCCGAAAGTGCGCCCACCCATGCGGGCGGCCATCGCGAGTGCGGGGAGCACCTGCGGATCATCGACCGCCACGGCCACCCGGACGTCTGGCCGAATGCGCGCGAGACGCTCCAGGCGCGCAGCACCCACTGGCGGGTAGGCCACCAGCAGGTCGGCGCACACCTCGCTCATCACCTCCGCCTCCCGCAACGTGGCGCAGGTCAACCCAGTCGCCCCCATCCGGAGTTGTTCAGCGGCGATGCGCGGCGACTTGTGCGTTTTGACATGCGGACGCAACAGCAGCCCGTGCAGGGTGGCGTACGCGGCCATTCGGTCCAGATTGGTGGTCATCCGGTCGAGGTCCACGACCGGCACCGGCGTTTCAAGATGTTCCAGGAACGTCGCCATGCCGCCTCCGCCAAAGTGTCCTACCCGAGAGCTGCCCGTATGACAACAATCGATCGTCACTGGACGCCTGTCCACCTTTCGGACGTCCCGCCGCCTGTGGGAGCCTACTCCCCCGGGGTGCGCGCCGGCAACCTGCTCTTTGTCTCCGGCCAGGTGCCGCGGGATCCCGCCACGGGGGCGCTCGTCGGGGAGACCATCGAAACCCAGACTCAGGCGGTCCTCGCCAATCTGGAGCGGGTGCTGGTCGCTGGCGGCGCGACCCTGGCCGATGTGGTCAGCGTCACGGTCTATCTCGCCGATGAACAGCTCTGGGGGCGCTTCAACGACGTGTACAAGACCGTCTTCTCGGCGCCCTATCCGACGCGCGCCGTTGTTGGGGCGTCGCTACGGGGCATTCTCGTGGAAGTCTCCGCGATCGCGGCGCTCCGGTGATGGACACGACCGGGGCGACCGGGCGGCTCGCGATCCTGCTGCATGGGGGATCGCCCCACCGGCGCGCCGCGGTGGCGGCCGCCCTGCAGGGCCACTGGGGGAACGGGGTGCGGGTCCATCGGTCGTCGCGGGCGGCGGAGGCCGCCAAGTGGCTCGTGGATCCGTCGGTCGCGGGGGTGGTGCTGTTGGACGCGCCCACCGATGCCGAGGCGGTCCGGCTGGCGGCGGCGCAGCGATCGGGGCGATGGCTTATGGCGGCCGATCCGTCGTGGACGGTGGCGATGGTGCTGGAAGCTGTCAGTGATCGCCTTTGAGGCGGCGGAGCTCCCGACGATCGCGTTTCCCCGGCTTTCCCTCGCCATAGGCGAAGGCGGTGGGCATCGACTGCAGGTTGGCACGGACCGCCTCGCGTCGCGCGATGCTCTCCGCGGATTCCGTGTAGAGCTGCTGCGCGATCTGCGCCGAGCCGCGGCGTGAGGCGATGTCCTGGACGGTGAGCTGCCATTCGTACGCGCCCTGCCGCAGGCGCAGCTGATCCGCACACTGCAGCAGTTTCGAGCGTTTGGCGCGTTCGCCGTTCACATCAACTTTCCCGCCGTCAATCGCCTCGGCGGCCAGCGCGCGCGTCTTGAAGAAGCGCGCGGCCCAGAGCCATTTGTCGAGACGCACTTTCCCGGGTGGCGCGTCGTCGCCATCGTCGGCGATCGGCGGTGGCGCATGCCGCTTGCTCATGCGTCCTGGTCGTCGCCGTCGTCGAGGTCGTGATCGTCGCCGTCGTGCTCGCCATCATGCGCGACATGGCGCGCCACGGTGTCGCGCACTTCTCGAATGCGGGTCGCCGCGCCGAGGTAGACGGCACGGACCGGGGCACTGGCCCCGCGGGCGGTGGCACAATGGCCCGCCGCATCCACGGCCGATGCCCGCTGCTCAAGCATTGGCAGTAGCTCGACCAGTGCGGCCACGGCCTCCTGTTCATCGTCATGCGGCGCGCACGACAGCAGCAGCGCCACGACATCTTCGCACGCTTCGGCCATCCGGTCAGAGGTCGTGGCGTCGGGCCCCGGTTGCGGTGGGCCCGCGCGCAAGGCCGTCGCGCGCGCGCGGAGTACGGCGGCGTCGGTTTCGAACCGTTCCAGCAGATACGCGCGCGGATTCACGAGTGGAAAGCCTCAGGGGACGTCATGGGGTGATGCTCTTGAGTTCATCCTTCACGGCACGCCATGCGAAATTCCACGTGCCGCTCACGACTTGCGGCGTGATGTTGAGAGCCTCACAGCGCACGGCGAGATCCTCCCACCATCCATATTCGAAGGCGTCAACGAGATCAAGCAGCTCCCCGAGTGGGAGCGCGCGCTCGCCGAGGGCATCGCGCAGCGGGCGGGGCAGGTCGAGTGCATCGGAGAGCTGATCCATGGGCAGCCCAAGAGCCGATTGCGCGACCGCCAGCAAGCCCGCCACCACGCGCATCCTGGGATGCATCGGTTGGGTGAGGGCCGTCGCCAGTCGATCGACGGTGCGTGCGCAGCGCAACGCCGCAAACGCGACCTCCGGATCCTGCGCAAAATCCCCCAGCAGTTGCGCGGTGACGGGCACCAGCAGTCCGAGGACGGTTTCGCGGCCGAGAATCTGCAGCGAGAGCGGCAGTGTTTTCGGTGCACGCGGAATGGAGGTTTGGATCGCCTTCATCAGCGCGGCGCTCAGCGTGGTATCGCGCACGAGCGCATCACCAAAGGCGGAATCCGGCGGCCGCCCATCGGAGTACGTCGCCAGGACGCGGAGCGCGACCAGCGCCGCCTGCTCCAGCGCCGTGCTGTCCAGCGGCCGCACCCGGCGCAGCAGTGGGCGCCCGGCATAGTAGACCGGTCCCGAATCAATTACACGCTGCCGCGTTGCCCGATCGTCCACCTGTCGGACCAGAATGCGGAATCCGCCATCCATCAGCGCACACACCTGTTGGTGCAGCCGCTGCGGGGGGGTCTGTCCGGCCTCCAGGACAATCATCGTTTTCGTCCGGGCGCGACCGGGGATCTGTTCGAGCGACGGCGGAAATCCCGCGAAGGCCACGTCAATCCCGATGTTCCGCAGCCGTTCGACCGCCTGCAGCGTCGCACTGTCTGCGAGGCTTTCACCGGGCACAATCCACGTCGCATTGACCGAGGCAAAGCGCGTGACGGAGCCATCGCGCAGCAGCGCGGGGGTGATGGGCACCAGCACGGGCAGCCCCACCTGACGGGAGAGGGCGGGGGAGGCCTCCATGGCCCCCCGTGCGGCAAGATCCAGCTCCACGACCCCCGCCTCATTCTTGGCGGGGAACACGGAGACGAGATAGCTGACCACCCGTTCGGTTGGATCTCGAACCGGCAGCAGCGAAACGATGGGTAAGCGGGAGGGCGATGTCGACATCAGCGGGCAGGGTCCAGCGCGGGATCAGGACGCGCCATGGAAACGTTCAGGTAAGTCGGGTCGTCGGTGACCTCGCGCACGACAAACGGCGCGAGCCAGTCGGGCATGGTCACCGGCTCGTCGAGCGCGGCCAGTTCAATCTCGGCGAGAACCAGGTCCCGGTCCAGAAAGACGTCAATCTCCCACCTTCGGTCACCGGCCGCGACCAGATGCCGCCGTTTGCGGATCCGTGCCGACGCGGTGAGCGGCCAGAGTGCGGTGAAGAGCGTCGGCGACGTGGGGTCCTCAACCTCGATGCGGGCGGCCGCCGGTCCCAATTTGACGGTGCGGGTCAACGTCTCCGTGCCGTCCACCGCCACGGTGCGGCGCAACCGTTCGCGGAGGGCCACCCCGGGCAGCCATCCCTGCTCAATACGGATCGCGGGCGCCTTCGCCGCCACCGGCGGCAATCCATGCAATAACCACTTGCGTTCGATCTCGAGGGGCACGCCAGCCGGTAGGGGTGCAGGAGCTGCTGCGGTAGCGCCTGCCGGTCCGCCGAGCGTTCGCAGCGCCGATGCCGCCTCGGTGACCAACCGCTCGACGGTGTCGCGCTGCAGCCACGCGGCGCCGTGCAGGTTCGATGCCTGCGCCGCAATGAGGTCAGGCAGCGCGGCCGCGAGCGCCGGGGCATCGGCCTGGATGGCCACCTCTCGCAAGACGACGAGATCGCGCAGCGTCCCTAACGCATTCTGGCCGTTGGTCGCCTGCTGGACCCAGCCGGCGATTGCCGGATGCCGGTCGATAAAGGGCACCAACAAGGCGCGCTGTCGTTTGAAGTCCAAGCGGAGCCGATGCAGGGCGGCCCGTTCGTTGTCCGCCGCCGCCAAGAGATCGCGCACGAGGTGGTCCATGTCCTCGGTGATCGCGTCGGCGAGCGCCCAGGCATAGGGCCGCCATGGCAGGGGGTGCGCGGTGTCGCCGGTCAGCGTGTAATGCTGCAGGCGCCGGCGGACCCGATGCGCCGTGCGATCGAACTCGTCGCGGAAGGCCTCGGCGACCGTGGCGCGCAGCGCGAGCGCTTCGCGTCGAAGCACGAGGTGCAACGCGGTCGCTTCGGCGTGGGCCTCGGGCGGGAGGCTGGCTCCTTCGGCGGCGAGCCAGGCACACTGCACATCACGGTCGCGGAGCGCCCCGGTCACCTCGCTCAGCCGTTGGAGCGCGGCGCGTGCGCGACGGCCGACTCGCAGCGCCAACGGTTCCCGGTAGGTTGCGAGCGTGGCGCGTAACCGCCGGAGGGCCACCCGGGCGTCGTGCACGGCGTCGACCGCTGGCGCCTCGGTCGCCATCCCGTCCAACGCCCCGTCGTCGACCGCGGGGTCGGCCTGCACCGCCTCCGCGTAGGCTGCACGCGCCGCGGACAGGCGCGCCAACCAGTCGAGTGCCACCAGACGGGCCCCATGGTGGGCGATCTGGGACAATGGATCCAACACGGGGAGTGGACGCAACGGGGCGCGGGTCGGGTGCGGCGAGGGAGTGGTCGGCGGTGCCACGAGCGGGCACCACGCACGGGCACCACGAACGGGAACCACATGCGGGCGACGGACACGCCCACCCCGGGAATATACCCAGTTCGGAGGTCGGGATTCCGTGTCCCCGGGCACTTTGCCACGCGGTTGGCGTTCAACTGGGGAGCGGCTCCCGGTGGCGGTAATACCGATAAAAAGAGTCGCCAATTATCTTTGTCCCCTGGCCCCGTCGTTTCGCTGACCCCGCTTCAGTGCTCTCTATGCGTCAGGACCTTGTCATTACCACACACATCGCCGAAGGGTTGGCGATGGAGCTTCCGCCAGAGCGACGCGCGGTGTTGGCGCGCCGCCCCGATCAGGGGCCGCTGGTCGATCGTCTGCTGGCGCTGGGCCACGCCATCGGCGTCGGATATGTGCCCCGGACCCTCGATCGGGAGGGGATCCGGTCGGGGATTGCTGCGACCACTGCGCCGATCGTGCTGCTGGGACCAGGTGGCAATGTGGTGCTCCTCGGCCTCGGACGGCGGGGTGAGGCGGTCGTGACCGTGGATGGCAACGGCGCCGTCCGACCGCTCGCGGGCGATGCGGACGCGCTGGCCGGTCAAATCGCCACGCTGGTGGGGCCGACCCCGCAGGCGCTCGCCCCCATCGTGCTGGCACCGCTTGAGGATCCCCTGCGGACGACGCGCGAGCACGTGGTCGCAACGCCGGCCCTCCCGGGGGCTGGGGCGGCCGCACCGACGCGCAACGTGTTCCGGCGGGTCTGGCAGCTGCTGGCCCGGGATCGTCGCGACATTGTCATCCTGTTCGCCTACGCGGCATTGGCCGGCGTCTTCGCCCTGACCTTGCCCCTGTCCGTTGGCGCCATCGTGCAGCTCGTGCAGGGTGGGCTGGTGCTGCAACCGGTCATCATCCTGATCGGCTACGTCGTGGTGGGGACGCTGGCGAGTGGCGGCCTGCAGCTGCTGCAACTCGGGGTGGTGGAGCGCATGCAGCAGCGCGTGTTCGCGCGCTTGGCGCTGGAGTACACCTTTCGTGTCCCGCGCATCCGGTACGAAACGGCGTTGCAGGAGGACCTGCCGGAGACCATGAACCGGCTCTTCGAAGCGGTCAACATCCAGAAGAGTCTTTCGAAGCTCCTCCTGGATGCCTCCACCGCCATGCTCACCGTCCTCGCCGGTCTGGTGCTGCTGACCTTCTATCACCCGTATTTCACCTTTTTCGGGTTGCTCTTGCTGGCGGTGCTCGGCGGGATCCTGTGGTTCTCGGGCCCGCGCGGGCTCGAAACGAGCCTGATGGAGTCAAAGTACAAGTACCGGGCCGTGCACTGGCTCGAAGAGCAGGCCCGGGCGATCCATGCCTTCAAGTTTGCCGGCCGATCCCCCTTGGGCGTGCAACGGATGGATGAGATTCTGACTGGCTATCTGACCTATCGGGCGAAGCATTTCTCAGTCCTGATGCAACAGGCCATCGCGATCGTGCTCTTCCGCACCATCATTGTTGGTGGCTTCCTCGTGCTGGGTGTCCGGCTCGTTATCGATCGGCAGATCTCCGTGGGCCAATTCGTGGCCTCGGAATTTGTCATCGTGGCCGTGCTCGCTTCAGTGGAAAAGCTCATCCTCAGTATGAGCACGATCTATGATCTCCTGACCGCCGCAGAAAAGGCGGGGCATGTCGCGGATCTGCCTTTGGAAGACGATGGTCATGGCCACATGCTGCCAGCCACCACGGCCGGCATGGCGCTGACCCTGCGCTCGGTGACCTATCGGTATCAGCCGGACCTTCCTCCCGCTTTGCAAGATCTGACCTTCAGCATTGCGGCCGGCGAACGTATCGGAATCACCGGATTCGAGGGCGCAGGGCGCACCACGTTGCTCAAGCTGCTCGCCGGCATGCTCGGGGCCTACGACGGGACGTTGCTGATGGACGGCCAGCCTTTGCGTACCCTGGACCGTTCCTTGCTCCGGGAGCAGATCGGGCAGTATCTGTCCGCCACCGATCTCTTCGATAGCACAATCGCCGAAAACATCGCCGTGGGACGCCCCGGGATTGATGCGGGTGCGGTCCAAGCCGCCATCGATGCGGTCGGCCTCACCCGCGACATCGAGGACCTTCCCTATGGGGTCGATACCCCGGTCACGCTCGGAGGCCGACAGCTTTCGCACGACATAGCGATCAAATTGCTGTTTGCACAAACGGTGGCTGGTGCTCCGCGCCTGCTGGTGATCGATGACCTGTTCCAGAACCTGCACGGCGAGGATCGGGCGCGCCTCGTGGCGCTGTTGACCGATCGCGCACGCCCGTGGACCGTGGTCGTGGTGTCCCATGATCCCGTGCTGCTGGCGGCGATGGACCGGGTGATTGTGCTCGACAATGGCACGGTGCGTGCCGATGCCGCCTATACGGCACTCGGTGACAATGCCTATGTCCAGCATCTCGTGGATGTGGAAGCTCCCGCAGCGCAGGGCCCTGGAGGCACGCATGGCGCATAACGCACCGTCGCCGCGCTCGGCACCGTCCGCGGCCCCTTTGCCGCTGCTGACGCAGCGACTGCTCGAAGAACAAGTCTCCTACCGTACCGTGTGGCGGTGGTTCGCTGGCATGGGGATCGGGCTGGTGGTGCTCCTCGTCCTGCCATGGCAGCAAACCGTGCAGGGGAACGGCACGGTCTCCACGCTGTCGCCGCAGGAGCGCCCGCAGGTGCTGCCCTCGCGCATCGATGGTCGTATTGAACGCTGGCTCGTCCCCGAGGGCACCTTTGTCAAAGCGGGCGCGCCCATCGTCGAGATCAGTGAGGTCAAAGACGAGTATTTCGATCCGCAGCTGTTGGAGCGTACCCGTGAGCAGCTGACCGCGAAGACCCAGGCGAATGCGGAGAAGGCCGGGAAGGCCGACGCCTATGCGCAACAGATGGAGGCGCTCACCACTGCGCTGGAGTTCAAACGTCAGCAGGTCCGCAACAAGATTGCGCAATACACCGCGGCCGTGGAGCAGGCGGTGCTGGATGACTCGCTGGCGCGTGATCAGTACCGGCGCCGCGAAACACTCTTTGCGTCGCCGCTGGGGCTGACGTCCTTGAATGACCTGCAGGCCTCGCGCCTTAAGGCGCAAGCCACGTCGGCGAAGCTCGTCGAAAAGCGCAATGAGTTGGCCAACGCGCAGGTGGACCTCGAAGCGATCGACGCAGAGTACCGCGAGAAGATCCAGAAGGCCCGCAGCGAGCGGCAAGCCACGTTGGCGGACATGCAGGACGGGGTGGGCGAGATCAGCAAGCTGCGCACGAAGGTCGCCGCGCTGGGGGTACGGCGTGGCTTCTATCAGATTCGGGCGCCGCAAGACGGCTATGTCGTCAAGGCCATGCGACAGGGCGTTGGGGAATTGGTGAAGCCAGGCGATCCGGTCGTGACGATTCAACCGGCCACGACCGAGCGCGCCGTGGCGGTGTCGGTGCGTGCGGTGGACGTCCCGCTGCTACAAGTGGGCCGGTCGGTACGCTTGGAATTTGATGGATGGCCGGCACTGCAATTTTCCGGGTGGCCGAGTGTGTCAGTGGGAACCTTCGGCGGCGTGATCGCCGTGATCGATCAGGTCGCCAGCGCCGATGGCTCGTTCCGGGTGCTCGTTACCCCCGATCCCCGCGATGAGCCGTGGCCGGCCCAGCTGCGGCTGGGCAGTGGCGTGCATGGGTGGGCCGCCCTCCGCACCGTGCCGGTGTGGTTCGAACTCTGGCGTCAGCTCAATGGTTTCTCGCCGACGATTGACCCGGCGGGCGCCGCCGGCACGGACGGCGAGAAGGGCAGCAGCACGGGTGACGGCTCAGGCGGCGGCAAGGGCGGCGGCAAGGGCGGCGGCAAGGGATGACGCCCGCTCCAACCCCGATGTGGCGAGTGGCCGTGCTGGTCGGCTGCGCGATCGTGCCGTGGGGCACCAGCGCCGCGCAGTCCGGCGCCAGCTCCCCGGTGGCACCGGCCGTCGTGGATACCCTTACGTTCGCTCGGTTCGTGGCGCAGGTGGAAGCCAATCATCCCGTAGCGCAACAGGCGCGGTTGGTGGCGTCGCAGGCGCGACTGGCCGTCCAGGAGGCGTGGGGGGGCTTCGATCCCAAGGTCTCCCTCTCGATGGCGCAGAAGGCGTACAAGAGCGCGCCGTACTATGCGTATGTCGATGCGGCGCTGAAGGTGCCCACCCCCTTCGGCGCCGACGTCAAGCTGGCGTACGACCGGAGCACGGGGCCGAAGATCAGCCCGGATCTCACCACGCCGGCCGGCGGGATCTGGTCGTTGGGCCTTACGGTGCCCCTTGGGCAGCGGATCCGCACCGACGAACGGCGTACGGCGCTGACCATTGCGCGGGCCCAGCGCGATCTCGGCGACGCCGAACAGCAGGGCCTGATCAATAAGCTCCTGCTGGACGCCGCCAAGGCGTACGGCGCCTGGTACGCCGCCGAGCAGCGCCGCGAGGTGGCCGTCGAAGGGGTGCGACTGGCCCGCTTCCGTGCCGATGCCGTGCAACTGCGGGTACGGAATGGCGAAAGTGCCCCAGTGGACACGCTGGAAGCCACCCTCGAGTGGCAACGCCGCACCGTCACGCTGGCTGAGGCCGAGACGGAGGCACGTGCCGCACGTCTCATCGCGGAGACGTTCCTGTGGGATGCCCGCGGGGCCCCGGTGGATTTGACGGCGACGATGCGTCCGGGGTTCTCGGGGTTAGAGCGGACGCCAACGGACACCGCGCGAGTGGCGACGTGGATTGCGGCCGTCACCGAGCGGCATCCGGAGCTCCGAAAGGTCGAGGCGAAAGTGCGGTCGGCGGAGGCGGAGCAGCTGTTTGCACGCCAAGGGTTACTCCCGGCGGCGGAAGCCTCGCTCGCCGCCCTGGCAGATCGTGCCGATCCCGGACTGTTGACGGCCACGGACCGGTGGGATGGGAACTACAAGGCCGGCCTATCGGTCGAGTCGTCGCTGCTGCTCCTCAAAGAGCGCGGGAAGGCGGCGCGCAGCACACAAAAAACCGAGTTTGCTCGGCTCGATCGTGACCGCGTGCGCCGGGACCTCGTCGTCGGCCTGCGCGTGGCGTTAAACGAGGTCCTCCTGTTGGAGCAGGTGCTGGGGACGCAGCGTGCGACGGTGCAGCTGGCCATGCGCTTGCGTGATGCGGAACAGGCCCGCTTTATCGCGGGGGAGAGCACGCTGCTGGTGGTGACGCTGCGCGAGCGCTTGGTCTTGGATGAAGCGGTGAAGCTCGCGGCGCTGGAAGGCAAGCTCGTGGCAGTGCGCGCGTCACTGCAGGTGGCCGTCGGCGACGGGCGGTTGGTGCCCTAACGGTTCGTGCGCGGCGGCCCGACGACCGGTCGCCGCTCACTCGTCCGGCTGGCGACGCCGCTGTTTCTTGGTATCCGAGCGCTGACGCTTCGTGTCGAGGCGCCGCTCCACTGACGCACGAGTTGGTCGCGTCGCCCGCCGGGGCGGTGCCACGATCAGCGCCCGGGCCACCAGGTGCGCGAGGCGCTCAACGGCAGCGCGCCGGTTCTGCTGCTGACTCCGATATTCGCCAGCGACGATCCGGATTGTCCCCTCGGCATCGAGCCGTGTGGCCAGCTTCGTCAGCACGCGGGTCCGCTGATCCTCCCGCAGCGCCCGTGAATGTTGCACGTTCCACCGCAGTTCAATGCGGGTCGCGCTCCGGTTCACATGCTGTCCGCCCGGGCCGCTCCCGGTAATGGCGCGCACCTCGAGCTCCTGCGCCGCGATCACCACACCCGGCGCGACAACGAGGGCCTCGAGCTCACTCATGCGTTGCGACGGGTTGGTTTACGATGCACGACAGGGGGTGCGCTGCAACGCGGCGCGCACCGCGGCCGGGGTCGGCCGCGCGCTCACTGACGGCGCCTCGAAAATGGCGACGTACTCCTCCGCCCCCGTGCGCGTGAAGGAACGCTCCTGATACCCCATGGCCCGCAATTCACAGCGCAGCAAGGGCGTGGGGGTGCCATGGCCAAACGTGGGCCGCTCCAGATCGAGAATCACCAACCGGCCACCGGGGCGCATGGACGACGCCAGATTCCACAGCAGGGCGAACGGCTGCTCGATTTCATGATACATGTGAATCATGAAGGCGAGCTCCACCGCGTTGGCTGGCAGCTGTGGATCATGCGGCGCCCCCAGGGCCACGGTCACATTCCGGAGACCATCGCTTTGGACCCGCCGCGCCAGCAGCTCGAGATACGCCGGAATGATGTCCTGCCCAAAGACGCGTCCGGTCGCACCCACCATGGGAGATAAGCGCGCCACATAGTAGCCATCGCCCGCGCCGATATCCGCCACGGTCATCCCTCGTGTGACGCCGGCCAGCGTGGCCACGCGCGTGAATTCTCCCACGTTGTCACGGTCGTCTTCCGCGGTCCAACGCGGAGCGACGATGTCCGCGACGGAGCGCGACGGTGCCGGAAAGGAATCCGCAGGCATCCCGGCTGGCGCCACTGGCCGGAGCGTGTCCGACGCGGTCGTCCGCCCCCTGGTCTGCGTCGTTGCGGTGCCGTCGGCATGCGCCGCGCTACACCCGGCAAGGAGGATGGCGGCGAGCCATGAACGAGAATGGGGCAGAGTACGAGGCATCATGGGGTCCGCACAGGGTCTGACGTTGGGCGATGATGGACGCGGAGCGCGGCGACCCGACGGCCGTCCATGGCGACCACTTCCAGTTCGCCGCCGGGAAAGGTGGTGCGATCCCCGACATGCGGCAGGCGACCGAGCATGGCAAAGGTGTAGCCACCCAGCGTGGTCCAGTCCCCCTCGGGGATCGCGATCTTGTGATTCGAGCGGACATCCACGAGGGACATCGAACCGGCGAGCTCCAGCACGCCATCGAAGAGCAACGCATCACGTGACAGCGCATCGTATTCGTCGGCGATGTCCCCGACGACTTCTTCGATCAGGTCCTCCATCGTAACGATGCCCGCGGTCCCGCCAAACTCATCGAGGACCACCGCCAAGTGTGCGCGGGTCCGACGTAAATCCTCCAGGACCCGTTCCGCCGCCCGTGAGGCGGGCACGAACAGGGGTTCGCGCAGATGCTCCCGCAACTCGAAGCGCTCGGGGAATTCATGCAGCCAGAAATCCTTGGCGAGGAAGACACCGACGATATCGTCGGCGGTCTCGTGATACACGGGATAGCGCGAGTACCGCTCCTGCCGAAGGAGAGCGATCAGCGCCTCGCGGTCCATGTCATCCGCGATCGCCACCATCTCCGTGCGCGGCCGCATCACGTCGAGCGCGCGCTTGTTGTGAAAATCAAAGACGCCGGCGAGCATCGCGGAGTCGGATTCGTTCAGCGTCCCGTGCGCGCGCGCCTGCATCACCAAGAGCCGCAACTCTTCCGGCGAATGCACCTGTCCCTCATCAGAAACGGGCTCGAAGCCCAGCAAACGGAGTAGGCGGGTCGCCGAGACGTTGAGCACCGCGATGAAGGGGGACATGATGCGCCCGAAGATCATCAACGGCCGGACGACCACGCGCGCGACCCCTTCCGGTGTGGTCAACCCAATCGACTTCGGGGCGAGCTCGCCCAGCACGATGTGGAGGAAGGTGATCACCAGAAAGGCCACCACAATCCCAGAACTCGTGTGCAGCGCGCCCGGGGCCGGATTCACCCCTACGGTGTGCAGCAGGCGGTCCACCAGCACCGCCACCGCCGGCTCACCGACCCAGCCGAGCGCGAGTGACGCCAGCGTGATCCCGAGCTGCGTCGCTGAGATCGTCCGTCCCAGCTGTCGCAGGGCGCGCTGCACATGGTGGGCGGCGCGGTCGCCATCGGCCGCCATCTGATCGATCCGGCTCCGGCGGACGGAGACCAGCGCGAACTCGGCGGCCACAAAGAAGGCGTTCAGCAGCACCAGCAGCAGTACCACCAGCAGCCGGGCCCCTACGCCTGACAGCATCTCCCCGGACGAAGCCGGGGGTCCGGCCAATTCCACAGTCATACTGAAAAGAAACGAGGTGCGGCGTGGTTCGTCAGGGTAGGGAGAATGAGATTCCCGCCCACTTCCGTGGACCGATGTTCCGAACTTCCTGGTAATGACGAAGACTCCGCCGCTGTCCGAATCTGCCCTGCTGGACCCGATCCGCACTGTGCGCTGGGTCTGGTTGAGCCGTCTGGTCGTCTCCTGCGCCATTCTCGTGGCCGCCGTGGTGGTCTGGAACCGGGCTGAACCTCGGGACACTCTGGTCGCGACGCTGGCGTTCACGATCGCGATGATCGCCACGGTGGCCTCGGTGCTGCATCAGGCCATTGAGAAGCGGCCGACCGGCACGCGCTTCTACGCCCTGCAGTGCGCGACCGATCTCGGGCTCGTGACCGCCATCGTCGATATCACGGGCGGCTGGGGGTCGCAGTTCGCGGCGCTGTATGTGCTGACGATCGCCAGTGCCGCGCTGTTACTGCCGCTTCGGGGGACGATGCTGGTGGCGGTCGGCGCCTGCTTGCTCTATGCCGCGGATGGGCTCTGGTTCCGTCCGGGGGGCGTCATGGTGGGGATGCTGGTGCAGACCGGCGTCTTCCTCACCGTCGCGCTTGGAGCGGGCGTGTTGGCGCAGCGACTGCGGCAGCAGGGGGTGGGGCAGGAAGCCTTGGCGGCGCAGCTGGCAAAGGTCCAATTGGAGGCCGCCGACATTCTGCGGTCGATTCGTGCCGGGATCGTGACGGTCGATGCGTCGGGACGGCTGCTATACGCCAATCCGGCGGCCAGCGAATTGCTGGGCATCGATCTGAGCCGACTTCTTGGTACCCCCGTCTTCGGTCCCCTGCGCATTGCGTCGCGGCAGTTGGCGGACGTTCTGGAGCAATCGGTCCGCGATGGTCAGCGTGCCACGCGAGTGGAAGGCGTCATCACACGGGGCGAGGACTTCATCGACATTGGCGTGACCACGACGGTCGCGGCCTTGCCGGATGACACGACAGGGCACAGCGCGACCGCGATCTTCCAGGATATTTCCGACAGCAAGCGGCTGCAGGCGCTGCACGTGCGGACCGAACGGCTGGAGGCGGTCGCCGATCTGAGCGCCTCGCTCGCGCATGAAATTCGTAATCCACTCGCCTCAATCCGCAGTGCCACGGAACAGTTGGCGCGTCGCCGCGAACAGTCGGCGGTGCCCGCCGATGATGACGAGCAGATCCTGCATGGTTTGGTGCTGCGGGAAGCCGATCGGTTGAGCCGTCTGCTGGGCGACTCCCTCGATCTCGCCCGCGCCCGCGTCACGAAAATCTCGACGTTGGACCTTGGCGCCCTCGTGGGGAACGCTGCGCGCGTTGTCGCCGCGCATCCCGACTGTCACCCGGAAGCCGTCGTGTCGGTCGAAGTGGCGCCTGACATGCCGCTCATCGCGGGCGATCAGGATCTGCTCTATCGGGCCGTCTTCAACCTGGCGCTGAACGCGGTGCAGGCGTTGAGCGGGCCTGGTCATGTGCGTATCCAGCTCCAGCGGGAAACCAGTGCGGAGACGGCCACCACACGGCCCTTTGGCGATCTGGAGATCCCGTGGGTTGCGCTGCGGGTGATCGATGATGGACCGGGGATCCCCATCGCCCTGCGGAATCGGTTGTTTGAACCCTTTGTCTCCGGGCGCTCCGGGGGGACGGGGTTAGGGTTGCCGGTGGTGCATCGTGCCGTCGAAGCGCATGGCGGCGTGGTGCTCGTGGACGCGTTGCCGCAGGGGACCTGTTTCACGGTCCTGCTGCCGGTGGAGTCGCCGGCGGTGGCGGTGGACCGCACGCGGCGCGGCCGGGCGTTCCCCCAGGTGGCCATCGCTGACGTGGCGGATCTCGACGTGGCGGATCACGACCTGGCGGATCTCGACGCGACGAACGCCACCGCATGACGGGATCGCCGGTCCTGCCGAACGGACCGACGACGGTCCTCTTGGTCGATGACGAGTCCGGGATTCTGGACTCGCTCCGGATTCTGCTGCGCACCGAGGGATTTGTGCCGGTGACGGCGAAGAACGGACGCCAGGGGATCGAACTGCTCGCCAGTGCGCGCCCCGATGTCGTGCTCACGGATGTGCGGATGCCCGATGTCGGCGGCCTGCAACTGCTCAGTGCCGCCCGCCAATTGGATCCGGAGCTGCCGGTCATTTTGATGACCGCGCAAGCGACGCTGCAGTCGGCGATGCAGGCGGTCAATGACGGGGCCTTCTACTACCTGCAGAAGCCCTTTCGCAACGACGACCTGATCGCGCTCCTCCATCGGGCGGCAGAACACCGGCGCTTGCGCCGCGAGAATGCGGTACTGAAGCAGGAAATCCGCCGGCAAGAACGCCGTGCCACACCACGCCCCGTTGGCAGTCATGCGCGGTGGCTCGAGGTGCTGGCGCTCGCCGAGCGGGTCGCGCCAACGGATGCCACGGTGCTGATCACGGGGGAGTCCGGGACCGGCAAGGAAGTGATCGCGCGCTATGTGCATGCGCGATCCGGACGGGCGGCGCATCCGTTTCTCTCCATCAATTGCGGGGCGTTACCGGAATCGCTCCTGGAGAGTGAGCTCTTCGGCCATGTGAAGGGTGCCTTCACCGGCGCCGTGAAGGACAAGACCGGCCTCTTCGCGGCCGCGCAGCACGGATCGTTCTTTCTGGACGAGATCGGCGACACGATGCTCTCCACGCAGGTGAAGTTGCTGCGGGCGTTGCAGCAGCGGGAAGTCATTCCCGTCGGGGCCACGGAGGCGATCACGGTGGACACGCGGGTCATTGCCGCCACCAATCGCGATCTGGAAGAGGAGATCAAACGCGGTCGCTTTCGGGCGGACCTCTTTTATCGCCTCAATGTGATCGCGATTCATCTGCCCCCGCTCCGTGATCGGGTCGAAGACATTCCCGTGTTGGCCGAGGCCTTCCTGGCGCGTAGTGCCGCGGCGCGTGGGGAATCGGCCAAGCTGCTGCGCGAGGACACGCTGGCGCTGCTCTGTCGGTACGGGTGGCCGGGGAATGTCCGGGAGCTGGAACATGCCTTGGAGCGGGCCGTGATCCTGTCGCCGGACGATGAAATCGCTCCGGACGCACTGCCGACCCGTGTCACGGCCCGCCACGCCGAGCCGTTGATCACCAGTGAACCGCCAGCCACACCGACGCTCGAGGCCATCGAGCGAGCGTATATCCACTGGGTGCTCCACAATGAAGGCGGCAACAAGTCGCGTGCCGCCGAGATGCTGGGGATCGATCCGTCCACGCTCTATCGGAAGCTCGCGCGCTACGGCGAACCCTGAGACACGGCCCCCCGCGAGGGGCCTCACGTGGCGGCCAGCAGGCGGGCGCCGCGCAAAAAGCATGCGACCGGCGTGAAATCGATGGCCCACGAGCCCCCGATGCCGCATCAGGTTGTGCATGAGGGAGCGCTGGCGCATCGCCGCGCAGAGGATGCGCGGCCATGTCGTCCCGGCAGTCGCAGCGTGTCACACTGCCGGCATGGCCATCACACCCATTCGTCACAGACGCGGCACCGCTGTCACGAATGCGGGTCGCGGACTCTCGCAGCCTGCGGGAGCTGTTGCGAAACGAGAGCCTCAGGCGTCCCCTCTTCGAACAGCAGAGGAATGGCAAACGCTTGTTACACCGACGGTTGGCTCTGCGCCGCCAGCGTGGCCCACTCCATGCAAGTCATCCTGGCATTCCCGCGCAGTTGTACGCCCCCCGCACGACCTAACTTCCCGGAGATCGCATCATGTCCCGTTCGCGCAAAGGCTTCACGCTCGTCGAGTTGCTGATCGTTGTTGTCATCATTGGTATCCTCGCCGCCGTCGCGATCCCGAAGTTTGCGGACACCCGCGAGAAGGCCTACATCTCGGCCATGCGCTCGGATCTGAAGCGGTCGATCGCGGTTGCGGAGTCGTTCTTCGCGGACAACGGCACCTATGCGGCGTTCCCGCTGGACTCGGCCTCGCCGGGCGTCACGCTGACCCGGTTGAGCGGCGATGCGCGCGGCTGGTCGGCCCAGGCCACCAGCGCGAACACCACGAAGACCTGCAAGGTGTATGTGGGCACGGCCGCCACGACGGCGAGCAAGCCGGAAGGCGTCCCGAGCTGCGACTAAGTCGGATACGCAGTCCAGGCACGCTCCCGCGTGACCTTTCGCCAACGGGCTGGACCTTCGGGTCCGGCCCGTTGTGCGTTCAGGGTGCCCTCATGGGGGCGCCAAACAGGGCGGACGCCAGTTGCATGAGCGGGCGCGACGGCGCATCCTCTGCCATGCCCCCTTCCGCCGCACTTCGCATCCACAGCCGCCTGACGATCGCCGTCGCCACGGTAAGCCTGCTGGCGCTGGTCCCGGTCATCGCCATCATGTGGCTGACCGAGTATCTCCCGGATGCCGCCCGGTGGCCGCTGGTGCTCCTGGTGCTGGTGCTGGTCGCCGTCGGGTGGTTCATTGCGGTGCGACGCACGGTGCGTGAACTCGTGGCGCGCCCGCTCGCCGATATCGTACTGGCGACCGAAGCGGTGGCCTCCGGGGAGGTGGCCCGCCGGATTGACGAAGGGCCCACCTACGAATTCGCCAAACTCGCGGCCGGCATCAACCAAATGACTGACCAGCTGCTGGCCTCGCACCAGCAACGGCTGCGGGTGGAGAAACTCGCGACCATGGGCCGGCTCGCCGCCGGCGTCTCCCACGAGATCGGGAATCCGGCCGCCGCGATCGCCAACTACGCCCATGTGCTCCGCATGCGCACCATGCAGGTCCCGGGGACGCAGGAACCGATCGATGCCCTTGAGCGCGAGATTGCGCGGATCGATCGCATCACCCGTGGTCTCCTCGACTACTCCCGGCCGCGCCGGATGACGCCGCGCCCCGTGGTGGTGGACACGATGATCGGGGATGTCCTCCGGTTGCTGAGTGATCAGGGGGTGCTCAAGCGCGTCCGGGTCCGCACCGAATTGTATGCCCCCAATGCGCTCGTCTTCGCCGAGCAGCATGACCTCGAGCAGGTGTTCGTGAATCTCCTGCTGAACGCGGTGGATGCAATGCCCTCCGACGGGTTGGTCGTGCTCCGCACCCAGATCAATACCGCCGATGGTTTCGGGGAGACCTCCGAGAAGCGCCGCACCGATTCCGACCGGGAGCGCTTCCCCAATCGCCCCAGCCGACGCGCGCTCGCCTGGCTCGGTCGACGCGATGCCCCCGAGCGGTTCCTGCAAATCGTTGTCGCCGATTCCGGCGGCGGCGTCGCGGCGGGTGACGAAGAACGCATCTTCGAGCCGTTCTTCAGCACGAAGCAGCCGGGAAAAGGCACGGGGCTCGGGCTCGCGATCGTCGCCAGCACGATCGACACCCTCGGTGGCACCATTTGGGTCCAGCGCGCCCGCGAAGGCGGCGCCGCCTTCGTGATCCTGTTACCGCTCCACGCCACCGGCTTCACCCCCATCGAGTCCGCACCGCCGGCGTAGCGACCACGCGGCCGCACCACCCCCGCGTCGTCGGCGCGGGTTTTTGTGCGGTCGTGCAATGATTCGGTGATGCACGGTGGCACTCCCGCGGTATGGTGTGGCCATGCGTACGCCTCACTCCGGTCGTCCTGCCCCCGCGATCTGCCGCGAGCATTCTCGCGCGCGCGCCGCACACCAGCGCGCCGGGTCGGCCCTCCTCGAGTGCCTCGTCGCCCTCGCCCTGCTGGCGTGCCTGAGCCTGCTCCTCGTGTCCTCGGCGAGCATGGTCGCTTGGAGCGGACAGCTCGACCGGCTGACGATGCAGGCGAGCGCCCGGGTCATGGCGGTCTCCGATAGCGGGTCGATTCCTCACTGTGCGCCCACGGCGTTGGACGACGCCGCAGCGGTTGCGTCGGACGCCGTATCCACGCGCGTGACGATGACCCGCGACGATCAACCACTTGATCAGGCGGTGGTCGCACACGGGGCCGCCACCCTCGCCATGGCGCGGATCCCCGCGGGCACGCTCGCGCCTCCGCCCGATGCGCTCCGCGTACGTCTGCCATGGCAGGCGGCGTGGTGGTGCCCGCTATGAGGCGGCATACCCCCCGTGGCCATCGACGAGGCGTTGCCCTTGTCGAGGTGTTGGTGGCCTTCCCGCTCATCGCGCTGTTGAGCACGGTCGCCGTGGTGCTCCTGCTCACGACGGTGCGAGCGGCGCGCGAACAGGATGGACAAGTGGGCGCCACCCGCGAACTGCACGCCGCCTCCCTGACGCTCCGTACGGAACTCCAACGACTCCGCCCGGACGAGGTCATCACCTGGCGCGACACGCTGCTCGAAGTCGAGACGCTCGTCGGACTCGCCATGATCTGCGCTGTGGATGGGACCCGATCCTCGGTGACCGTGGTGGCCTCCGATCCACCAGGGATCGCCGGGACGGTCGACAACCCCGTAGCGGCCACCTGGCACGAGCCGCCACAACCCGGGGATCTCCTGACCCGCTGGGTGATGCCGCTGACCGACGCCGGTCCATCGGCGCGCCCCATCGCCGCCATGAGCCGTATCCAATCGGTGGCGACCGGCAACGGCTGCGCGACCTCACCGCTGCCCAACAGTATGCCTGCCGTTCGCCTGGAGCTCGCGCCCGCCGCGGACGCACCACGCGTCGCGGCCGTCGGCACGCCCGTGCGACTCACGCGCCGGATCCGCTACAGTCTCTACCGCGCCACTGACGGCCTCTGGTACCTCGGACGACGCACCTTCGGTCCAACGGGGTGGGACATCGTCCAGCCTGTTGCCGGTCCATTCGCCTCCCCATCCGAGGGCGGGATGCGCGTGACCGTTCTGGACTGGCGTAACGGCGTCATCGCGCAGCCGCGTTCGGCCAGCGGTGACTCCGTCGCCCCCGCCGCCATGCAGATCACGCTGCGAGCCCCTCGCCGTACGGCCACCACCGCCGCCATCAGCGGCGTCACGGACGCCGCGCGCATTACCGTGGCCTTCCGAAGCCGCCCCACGCTGGAGCCGCGATGACCGCCGAGGCCATCGACACCGCTCCCGCCGACGGCGATGCTCACGCCGCACGCCGCCAGCCACGTGCCGGGATCATTTTGCCCATGGCGCTCGTCGTCATGACCGCGGTCGCCGGCGTCACGCTGTCGCTGCTCGCCGTCAGCGCGCGGCAGCTCCGCGCCACGCGTCTGCGCTGGGACATGCAGCAGGCGGTCGCCCTCGCCGATGCTGCGGTCGTACGCGGGCTGGCCGATTGGACACCGGACCGTGTCGCCGCCACACCCATCGGGGTCCTCCGCGATACCGTGCAGCTGTGGCCAGAGGGTTGGATCACCCATCAGCGCATCATGCGGACGGGGCCACTCATTGCGGTGGTCGACGCCTCCGCTGAACGCCGTCGCGGCACCGAGGTCGCGACCACAGGCGATCCCCGAGATCCGTGGACGGTGCGCCGACGCGTCGCCCGGGTGGTCTGGTTACAGCCGCCCGCCTTGCCATTGCCCGCCGCCGTCACGGTGCTCGGCGGCCTCACACTGGCTGGCGCTGCCATCGACGGGCGTGATCAACCGGCGAGTAACCCGGAACCTGCTGATGACTGTGGCGCCCAACGCGACACCGCGAGCCGAGCGGCCGTCGCGGCCCGTGCCATCACCGGCAACGGTGAGCGAGTGCAGGGCGAGCGGCAGGCACTGAGTCCCGCGCAGCTTGGGCAGGCATGGGCCACGCTCCAGGTCGCGCAGCCGCTGCTGCTGACCCGCCTGCGCGCACACCCCGCCCTCACCGGCGGCCGACTTCCTGAGGCCCCCCACTGGCAGGGACAGCAGCTCGGCGCGCCGGGCATGGTCTCCACGCTGACGGGAGACGTGGACATCCGAGGCCTCCTGCTCATCGACGGGGACCTCGTCATCACTGGTACGCTGCATCTCGACGGGCTGCTGGTCGTCCGTGGTCGGCTGGACGCCTCGGAGGGGCGTCTCCTGCTCCATGGGCAGCTGCTCGTCGCCGATCCCGCCGGCCATGACGCGCTCCTCGGTCGCGGGACCGCCGTCCGCTACAGCCCCTGCCTGGTGGGACGGGCGTTGGCGGCCATCGCCCAGCCGCGCCCGGAGCCCTTTTTCAGCTGGAACACACCGTGAGGGATCGGCTCACATCCAACCCACCGCTGTTACGGGGGCGGCACAGCGGCAATGTGCCGTCAGAGGCAAGGTATTACGGAAAATGGCGTTACCTCGCGGTACCCCGGTCGTTTGATGATTGAACGGTTCGTGCCAGCCGGATAACCCTGTCCGGCTGGTTTTCGGGCACCCGATGGGGTCGCATCGGTGCCGTCTCGTACGTCGCAGGGTGGCATGGCGTTCCTCGGTCGCAGGAAGCTGACGGTCGGCTTGGATGTGGGGTCTGGACTCGTGAAAGCGGTCGTTATCGACCACACGGGTGGGGCCCCCATTGTCACGCGCGTCATTCTCGCTCCGATCGCGGACACGGCGATCGTCAATGGCGAAATCCTGGACTACGCCATGGTTGCTGACGCGATCCGGCAAGCGCTGGGCACGACGGACCTGCGGAAGGCGCACATCGTGGGCGCCGTAGGTGGACGCGATGTCATCGTCAAGAAAATCACCCTCGAGCGGGTGAAGTCCTCTCAGGTGCGTGAGTTGGTTCGGTGGGAAGCGGAGCAGCATGTCCCTTTCGACATGGATTCTGTCGAACTGGATTTCCAGATTCTCGATCCCGAGGCCGTGAGCCCGGAGATGCAGGTGCTGCTGGTCGCGGCCAGGCGGGAGCTGGTGCTCGCCAAGCAGCAGCTGCTGGTGGACGCCGGGGCCACGCCGCACGTCATCGACGTCGACGCCTTCGCCCTGCACAATGCCTTCGCCGTCAATCATCCCGATGCGATGATCGGAACGGTCGCGCTGCTGAACATTGGCAACGAAGTCACCAACCTGAACATCCTCGAGGATGGGGTCCCCATCCTCACACGCGATCTCAACGTGGGCACGCGGTCGCTTCGCGAGGAGCTGCAGCGCGACTACGGCATGGCCTTTGAGGAGTCGGACGCACTGCTGCGTGGCACCGAGCGATCCTCGATGCTCGACAGTCTCGTGACCACGCGGGCCGATGAGCTCGCGATTGGCATCGAACGGGCCGGCACGTTCCTGAGCACCTCCTCGCGGCAATTCACCCCCATGCGTACCGTGTACGTCTGCGGCGGTGGTGCGAGTGTCCCCGGGTTGCGCGCGTTGCTCGCGGAGCGCTTACGCCTCAGTGTCGTGGCGGCCAATCCCCTCGCCCGCGTAGCCATGCAGGCCGGTGCGATGCAGGGGTTGTCCGCAGCGGAAATTGGCCCGCTGCTGATGCTGCCGGTGGGATTGGCACTGCGGGCAGCCGCATGACCGGGGCTGCCGCATGATGATTCAAGTGAACCTGTTGCCGGGGCTCGTCAAGCCCGTCGACGCGGAGCCCGGGACCGACTGGCGCGCGATCGCGTCCCGCTTGCGGGTCAACATCCGCTATCCGTGGTTTATCGGGACCACACTGGTGTCGGTTGTGGCGATTGCTGCGGTGGTGCTCCTCCATTTGCAGCAACAGCAGCGTCGTGACGTCCTGGTGCAGCGTCGGGCGAATGCCGAACGCGAGGCGAACCGCTATGCGCGCGTGCTGGGGACCCGGCGGCGGCTCCATGATGAGCGCGATGCGATTGGTCGTCAGTTGGAGATCATCCGGTCGATCGACGACAACCGGTATGCGTGGGCGCATGTGCTCGATGAGGTCAGTCGTGCACTTCCCGCGTACACGTGGCTGACCTCCCTGGAGCAGACCAGTGGCGTCCCGTCGACACCGACCACCACGCCTACCACGCCCACCAGCGCGCCAGCGCGCGGCGCGAAGAACACCCCGCGCGCTGTGGTTGTGGCGGACACGGTGCCCACCGCGACGGCGCTCACCTTCCGACTCATTGGACAGACGGTCGACATTCAAGCGCTGACGCTCTTCATGCGGCAGTTGGAGGGGTCGGCGTTCATCCAGCGGGTGACGCTTGCCAAATCGGAAGAGGTCGCCGTGGATGGAACGACGGTCACGCAGTTCCAGCTGACGGCCAGCTACGAAGCGCCTGGCGCGGCGCGGCTGCAGACCACGCGCCTTGTGGTGCCCCTGCGATGAGGGGGGCGTAAAAATGGCGCTGTTGCCACGGTCCCAACGCGATCAGCTCACCTTCCTTGCCGGCTTCCTAGTCGTCGCCATGGCGGCGGCCTACCTGCTCTTTCCCTACAGCCATGGGGAGGACGCCTTGGTAGAAGAGGTCGAACAGATTGCGACGCTCGAACGCACCAACAGTGCGTCGGCGCACGAATTGGCGACGCTGGCGCTGCCGGAGCTCCGCGCCCGCGCGGCCGCCGATCGGGCCACGCTCGAGGTGATGCGCCGCTTGGTGCCGAAGAGCAACGAGGTGCCGGCGTTGCTGGAAGAAGTCAGCACCGCGGCCCGTCGTGCGGGACTGGACCTTGGTGGCGTGACGCCGGAGCCGGTGATTGCTGGCGACCAGTACGATACGTATCGCTATACCGTGACCATCACCGGCAGCTACCACGAAGTCGGTGCCTTTCTGGCGAATGTCGGTTCGCTGGCGCGAATCGTAGCGCCCGTCCACTTCGCGCTCACCGCCGCGTCAACCACGCGCACGGGATCATCCAAGGACAATGAGCGGACGGCGCTGACCTCTACGATCCTGCTGCAGACGTATGTCGAACGCCCTGGGGCTGCGGCGTCGCCCGGGGGTGCTCCGTGAGCGCGCGCCGCCAGATGCCGTTCGTCGGTCGATGGGGTCGGTGGGTACTGCTCGGTCTCGCCACGCTGGGTGTGCCGGTGACCCTCGCACATGCGCAGCCCCTGACGCCGCGTGAACTGGTGCTCCAGCGCGAGACCTTCAGCTACAACAGTGGCGGGCGCCGAGATCCCTTTCGATCGCTGATGACCTCGCGGGAGGTGCGTCCGCTGGTGAGTGATCTGCGCGTAACCGTCATTGTGTTCGATCCGGCGGGCGAGCAGTCGGTGGCCATTCTGCGGGATGCGTTTTCGAAGCGGCAGTATCGCGTACGGGTGGGACAACAGGTGGGACGGTTACGGGTGAGTGCCATCAAGCCGAAAGCCGTACAGTTCACGATTGAGGAATTCGGCTTCAATCGCACGGAAACACTGCCCTTGAGCAGTGACTCGACGAAAGTGAGGACGCCATGAAGGGATGGATGAGTGCGGTCGCAGTCGCGTGGCTGCTGCTGCCGTCAGATACGCTGTCGGCAGCGCCGGCCACCGTCGGCGTCTCGCCGTCACAGGCGGTCGCATCGGTTCCGCGTCGCGGCACGGTCTCGCGCGTGCAGGTCGCTCCGGCAAAGTCCGGCGCGGCGGCACTCATCGTGACGGTGTCCCCGGGTGTGCGATTCCGGACCAAGGCGCTCGCGGCGCAGTCACGCGTGGTGCTCGACTTCATCGGCGCACAACTGGGGATCGCCAACCCGCAGTACGATGGGTTGGTGCGTGGCCCAATCCGGAACGTGCAGGTGGCTCAGCCTCACCCGGATACCGTACGCCTCACCCTGGAGCTTGATGCGCCGCGCTATTTCGGGACCTCGGAGACGGACACCCAGTTAATCATGGTGCTGGAGGGGACGCGTGTGGAATTCCCGCGCTGGTCCCGCAGTGCCACGCCCCCTGGTACCGAGTCCACTGTGGTGGCCTCGGCCGTCACGCCGTCGACCAAACCCGCCGTTGCACCCTCCGTTGCACCCGCCGTTGCACCCGCCGTTGCACCCGCCGTTGCACCCGCCGTTGCACCCGCCGTTGCACCGGCCGTTGCACCCGCCGTTGCACCGGCCGTTGCACCTGCCGTTGCACCGGCGCCACCTCGAGACACCGTCGAGGCTGCGAAGCCGGCACCGCCTGTCGCGGTGGACGCGCCGAAGTCGGAACCGGTGAAAGTCGCCCCGCCGAAAGTCGAGCC
>JBEIUK010000271.1:0-3548 GCA_040374415.1 Gemmatimonadaceae bacterium
AGGTCGAAGTCACCTTCGACATCGACGCCAACGGCATCCTGCATGTGACGGCGCGCGACAAGGCGTCGGGCAAGGAGCAGAAGATCCGCATTGAAGCGTCGAGCGGCCTGTCGGACAACGATATCGACAAGATGGTCAAGGACGCCGAGAAGAATGCGGCGGAAGACAAGAAGCGTCGCGAGGAGATCGATACGCGGAACCGTCTTGACTCCCAGACGTATGAAGTGGAAAAGAACGTCAAGGAGTGGGGCGAGAAGGTGCCGGCCGAGCTCAAGACGCGGATCGACGCGTCGATTGAGCGGGCCCGGAAGGCACTCCGCGGCGACGACCTGAACGAGATCCGGGCAGCGCAGGAGGAGCTCAGCAAGGCGTACTCCGAAGCGGGCCAGGCGTTCTATCAGCAGCAGGCCGCCGCCGAACAGGCGGGGGCGTCAGCGGGTGGTGACGCGGGCGCCGAGGGCGAGAAGAAGGCGGATGACGTGGTCGAGGCGGACTACGAAATCGTCGACGACAACACCAAGAAGTAAGCCGGACCGGCTCGCCAGGAAACTCTGGCGGGCTGTGCGGTGTCTCACATTACGGGGATCGGCTCGCCAAATTGAGCCGATCCCCGTAGGCGGTCAGGGCCACGGTTGGCCCTGCGTTTCCTGTTTCCCCTGTCTGACCGGATCAACCTCATGGCTGTGCGATTCTCCCGTTTCCGCTTTGCCGCGACGGCCACGATGTCCTTCATCGTGGGCGTGTACTTTGCGTCCGCCATGGACTGGACGCGCTGGAGCTGGGCCCAGAAGGCGCCGGGCGGCTCCCAGATCGCCGTTCGGGGCCCGATGGCCGATGGCGCGTCGTTTGCTGATATCGCCGAGCGCGTCACACCGGCGGTGGTGGCCGTGAATACCACCCGTCTGGCGCGCCCGATGCTCAACCGTCGCCGGGGGCAGGGACAGGTGCCGCCCGGCATGGAGGAGTTCCTCCAGCAGTTTGGCGGCCAGCAGCCGCGCACCGAGCGCGGTGAAGGGTCTGGCTTCATTCTGACCCCCGACGGCTACATCGTCACAAACAATCATGTCGTCGCCGATGCCGATCAGGTGCAGATCGTCATGAGCGACGGGCGTTCGTTCAAGGCGAAGGTGGTTGGCATGGACTCCACCACGGACGTGGCGGTGGTGAAGATCGATGCCAAGGGGCTGCCCACGTTACCGGTGGGCAACGATGAAACCACGCGGATCGGGGACTGGGTGCTGGCGGTGGGAAATCCGCTGGGACTCGATTTCACCGTGACCGCGGGGATCATCTCGGCCAAGGGGCGCGGTCGCGAGTTGCAGCAGCAGCAACAGCAGCAGCCTGGGGGCAGCTTCTCCATTTCCGACTTCATTCAGACCGACGCGGCCATCAATCCCGGCAACTCCGGGGGCCCGCTGGTGAATTTGCGGGGGGAAGTGATCGGGCTGAACAGCGCGATCATTTCGCAGACGGGCACCTATAGCGGCTACGGCTTTGCGATTCCGGTGTCGCTGGTGAAGTCGGTGGCCGACGCGCTGATCAAGGATGGACGGATCCGGCTCGCCGTCATGGGGGTGCAGGTGACGGCGATTGATCCGGAAGATGCCGGGATCAACGGGCTGTCCAAGGTCGCTGGGGTGAAGGTGGGAGGATTCAACCCGCCGGATGGCGGCCCGGCCAAGGCGGCCGGCATTGAAGTGGGTGACGTGATCGTCGCCATCGATGGCCGCGCGGTGGACCGCGTGAGCGCGCTGCAGCGCATTGTGCGCACGCACCGGGTGGGCGATCAGGTGAAGGTGGATCTGGTGCGCTTCGGCACGAAGAAATCCGTGACGGTGAAGCTGGTGGAAGCGGAGGCGCTGGCGAAGGTGGCCGACGCGTCGTCGCCGTCGCCAGTGAACGGGGCGAAGCCGGTCTCCGGGAAGCTCGGGGTCACGCTCGAGCCGATCACCCCGGAGATCGCGAAGCAGCTGGGGCTCAAGAGCGAAAGCGGCGTGCGGGTGGGCGAGGTCTCCGAGACCGGACCGGCGAAGGATAAGCTCGTGCCGGGACAGGATGTGATTCTCGAGGTGCTCTACCCGACGCCCAAGAAGACTATCAAGTCGGTGAGTGACCTGCAGGCGGTGCTGAGTGGGCTCAAGGCCGGCGACTATGTGAGTCTCCTCGTCTATCTCGGCGGCCCCAACGGGGGCAACCGCGTGGTGAACCTGCGCCTCGGCGAGTAACCCGCAGGGCAGTCCGGGTGGCCATGGCGGCCGCGCTCGAATCTCCGGGCGCGGCCGTCTATGTTTGTGGGGCACGATGCGGACGTGGCGAAATTGGTAGACGCGCCAGCCTTAGGAGCTGGTGGGGCAACCCGTCCCGGTTCGAGTCCGGGCGTTCGCATAGGTGGTTCCACCCTGCCCCTCAAATCATGACGCGCACGTTTATCCCCCGTCTCGCGCTCCTGCTCCTGACCGGAGCACACCTCGCCACGGTGCACCGCGCCGCGGCGCAGCGCCCCACGCGGCCTTCACGACAGACCGCCGCCTCGGTGGACTGGCCGACCTACGGCAACGATGCCGGTGGCCTCAAGTATTCGCCGCTCGCCGACATCACAACGGCCAACGTGGCACAGCTGCGGCCACTCTTTTCGTGGGATGCCAACGAAGCGCCGATTCCGGCCGGCCCGGGACAGAAGGCCGCGCGCCCCGGCAACTTCCAGGCAACGCCTCTCGCCATTCACGACACGCTCTTCTTCCCGACGCCCTACAATCGGGTGGTGGCGATGAACGCCACCTCGGGCACCCCATACTGGATCTACGATCCGCAGGTGTGGATGACGTATGGGCAGCCCAGCAATGGCACCGGCTTCGTGCATCGTGGCGTGGCCACGTGGACCAACGGCAAGGAACGCCGGATTTTCCTGAATTCGCGCTGGCGGCTCATCGCGCTCGACGCAGCGACCGGCCAGCCGATCCCGTCCTTCGGTACGAACGGCGAGATCGATCTCACCAGTGGGCTCAGCCGCGCGGTCCGTCGCGAACACTACACCAACACGTCGCCGCCGGTGGTGTGGGGGAACCTCGTGATCCTTGGCAACGGGGTTGGTGATCGGCTCGTCTATCGCGGGGATCCACCCGGCGACATTCAGGCGTTCGATGTTCGCACCGGCAAGCGCGTCTGGCGCTTCAACACCGTGCCACGCCCCGGGGAATTCGGTAACGACACGTGGCGCGACAGCAGTTGGTCCTACATGGGACACACGAACGTGTGGGCGCCCTTCACCGTCGACAGTGCGCGCGGCCTTGTCTATCTCCCGGTCGGTACGCCAAGCGACGACTGGTACGGCGGCGAACGCAAAGGTGCCAATCTCTTTGGCGAATCATTGCTCTGCCTAGACGCGCGCACCGGGAAGCGCGTCTGGCATTTCCAGACGGCGCACCATGGCCTCTGGGATTACGATCTGCCTGCCCCGCCGAACCTCGTCACCATCACGCGGAACGGCAAGCAAACCGACATCGTCATCGCGCCCACGAAGCAGGGCTTTCTCTTTGCCTTCGAGCGGC
>JBEIUK010000093.1:0-10777 GCA_040374415.1 Gemmatimonadaceae bacterium
CATAGCCCAGCACGTACTTCCGCCACCAGTGTGCGGGATCGTGCGCAAAGGCCATGAGCTGCGTCGCCGACAACCGGGACCGCCCGGTCGGTGCCACGACACGCACCGGTGGGCGCGTGAGCAGCGTCTCGCTCGCCACGGGATGTCCGGCAGTGACCGATGCGGTCATCGTCGACGCCCCTGCTGTGCGAATCGCGGTGGGCGCCATGGCCGCGCGAATCACGAGCCCGGGCGTGTAGTCACTCGATCGGCCCTTCCCCAACGCCACGCCACTGAGCACCAGCCGCCGCTTCGCCCGGGTCATCGCGACGTACCAGAGCCGAATCGCTTCGGCCTTCGTCTCGCGGAAAAGCGCATCACGCAACGCCTTATGCTCGGCGTCCTCGACGCCCTCGTCTGCGGATTTCACGGACAGCTGCGTGCGCCCCGTGAGGAGCGCACTGTTATCTGGACGCAGCGTGCGGACCAGATCACACCAGAACACCGTATCCCACTCGAGCCCCTTGGCGCTGTGCACCGAGGTGATGGTGACGACGTCCGCATCCTCCCGGTAGAGCCGTTCCTGCTCAACGCGATCACCGCGCGCACGCGCCTCCTGCACCGTCTGCAGAAACGCCCCCAGCGATTGATCGGGTGTGGCCTCTGCCACCCGCACCAGCCGACGCAGATTGCCCAGCGCCTGCGCGCCGTGCGTCCCGAGCAGCTGATGCATGGCCAGGAAGCCGGTCTCTTCGAGGAGCCGAGTGATGAGGGTGGCGAGCGGAATGCGGTCGCGGAGTGCGCCAAAACGCTGCAGCAGCGCCCGGGCGTCGCACAGCGCGCGCCACTCGATTGCCAACGACGCACCCGCTGGCAGCTCCGACATGGTGGCTGACCAGAATCCTTTCGCGAGACTGTCGCCCGCCCGCGACAGTGCGAGCAGCGTCTCATCGCGCACGCCGATCATGGGACCGCGCAGCAGCCCGGTGAGCGCGACGGTGTCCTGCGGATCACGGATCGCCCGCAACGCGAGCAGCACGTCGAGCACTTCGCGCGTCTCCCAGAAGCCTTCGCTGCGGAGCGCATAACAGGGGATGCCAGCGCCCTCGAGCGCGTGCATGTACGTCTCGAGCGCCCCCCATCCCGCGAGCAGAATCGCCATATCGCCGTACGACGTCCCGTCTGCGTGCAGCGCCTGGATCCGTTCCACCAGCGCCTCGGCTTCCGTATCCCGGACGGTCTCCACCTGCACCATGTCGCCGTCGTTGTCTGCGGCAATCGCCAACAGCTCCACGCAGACATCGGTGGGGAGATCCCCGTCGCGCGCTTTCGCGCGTGCCACCAACGGCGCGTACGCCACTTCATAGGGCTGTCGCACGCCATCGGGGGAGAGCGGTGCATCCATGAGGGGACCAATCACCGTATCGACCGCGGCCAGGATCCCTGGGCGGCTCCGAAAATTCTCGACGAGCCGGTAGATCTGCCCCACCATGGGATTGGCGAAGCGTGTCGCGACATCGTTCCACATCGCAACATCGGCGCGCCGGAAGCGATAAATGCTCTGCTTCGGATCGCCTACCAATACAACGCGCGTTGGTGATGGATCTGCCTGCAGCACGCCACCCAACAGCAGCGCGATATCCCGCTGCGCCGGATCGGCATCCTGAAATTCATCGACGACCAGCAACGCGATCTCCCGTTGTACGGCCCGTCGCACGCCGGGCTGCTGCAACAGATCGCGCGTCGCCACAATCATCTCATCGAAATCCACCTGCCCACGCTCCGCCAGCTCACGCCGACGCACCGTCACACTCCGCTCCGCCAGCGTCAAGAGCGCCGCTTCATGCGGCCGCAGCGCCCCGCGATGCTCGGTGTACAGCTGGAGCCGGTCGGTGTTGTCGGCGAGCGTGGCCACGTACCGTACGACTTGCCAGAGCGATTGCCCGGCGAGCAATGCGGGAAGCCCGTCGATATCCTGTGCGGCGATCGCCTCATGCAGCACCCGCCGCGCGATCTCCTCACGGAGCGCGCTGGCCTCGCCATCGGTCAGCACCTGCTGCCGCGGTGACCGTCCGGCGCGCAGCGCATAGTCGCGCAGGAGATCGCCGCAAAAGCTGTGAATCGTTCCCACGCGCGCACTGTCGACGTCATACGCCAGCTCGCGGAGCCCCGCCGCCTGCAGCGCGGCGCGCAGTTTGCGGGTAAGGTCGGCCGCCGCTTCGTTGGTGTAGGTGATCGCGGCGATCTGATCGAGCGTGAGACGATCGGCGTCGGGACAGCGGATCCATGTGCCATCGGGACGACGGACCGGGGCGCCCAGCCAGTAGCAGAGCTGCTGCACGACGGTGGTCGTCTTCCCGGAGCCGGCCCCAGCATCAACGAGCATGCGCGGCGCGGTCGACGTGACCACGGCGAATTGCGCGTCGGTGAGTGGCAGCGCGTCAGCGTTCGGCATGGTGCTCACCACCCCTCCACGTTCACTGGACCACCCGGAATGCGACAGATATCCCGCGCCACGCAATACGATGAACAGCCCGCCGATGCGGTGGGGGCAATGGGGAGTGCGCCCGTGCGGACACGACGCACCTGCCGTGCCGCGCTCTCGAGCGCCGCGGTCTTCTTGTCGAGCTGCGCCCCCTCGGGATTGAGCCCAACAAACGCCTTCGTGCGCGTCACCGGGGCTAACGACAGCATATGCACCGTATCAGGAGTGTTGAGCGTGCGGTACTCCATGCGCGCGAGCTGATCGTTGGGATACAGCTGTTGCAGTACTTCGGCATACAGCGGCACTTGCAGCACAATGCCATCGTCCCAGGCTTTCGAGGCACCACTCCCTGGTGTGCTCTTTTTCGAGCTCTTGTAATCGATGGCGGCGAGATAGTGCTCGCTGCCGGGGATATCACTGTCGCATCCCCGATCGATGCGATCGATCGCACCGCGCAACCGAAAGGCGAGATCGTTCACGGTGATGCGCACATTCTCAAACCACCGTTCCACGGCCATCGCCCCGGTGCGTATCTGCCTTCTCGACGTGGTGTTGACCTTGAAGCTCTTCTCGTTCCAGTCAATCTCGTAGGCGAGGTAGCCCAGCAGCTTGGCGCGTGCGTCGTTGCGCGCGACCTCACGAAGCGATTCGGCCCCGAGCCACGCCACCGCACTGCGTTCGCGCCAGGCGTCATCGAGGGCGCGGTCCATGAGTGCTGAGGCCCATGACAGGTCATCGGCGCGCAGATACAATGGTGCGCCGCGTTCGGCGATCCCGGCTTCGACGAACCGCTGCAGTGCGAGATGGAGCAGCGTGCCGCGTTCGGCGCTATCAAGCATGTCATCGGGCTCGTCCGGCCGCTCCAGTCGGAGCAGGCGATCGGCGAACCACCGCCACGGGCACATGGCGAGCGTCTCGAGCTGCGTCGCCGACCACTGGTACTGATCACCATAGCGTTCGGCGAGCCATTCCTGCCAGGCGGGATCGGTGATCTCGCCATTCCACGGGGACCGATCGACAGTGCGGCCGGCTTCACGCGTGGCCGCTGTGTGCGCGTTGGCGATCGCGCGATCCGTGGCCCCCGTGGTACGACCCGGCAGATCCTCACGCGTGACGAGCGGAAAGCCCGGGGTGCACACCGTCTCCGCGCGCACGGCTACCAATAATCCGGCGCTCCGGTATGCCGAGTCCGTCGTGAGCCCGGCGGCACGACCGGCCACGAGCAGCGCGTCATCGGCGAACGCCGAGCGTGGAACGGCGCGTCCACTCCCGCCCATGAGCGGCCAGGAGAGGGTGAGCTGAACCTGCGGGGCGGCACAGAGGACGCGAAAGAGTTCACGCTCCCGTTCGCGCCAGGCATCGGGGGGATCGACCGGGAGGCCGGCGTGCAGCAGGCGGAGCCGCTCGTTCGTTCCCAGCAGGGCGCCCGGTGGCACCCGTCGCGGGAACTCCCCGGCGCTCATCCCCAGCACAAAGAGATAGTCGACGGCGCGCCATCCGACGGCGAGCGCTTCGGCCACGATGACACCAGCGCCGGTGTCGGGGTGCGTGATGAGATCTTCATCGAGCAGGAGGCGCAGTCGGCTGGCGAAGGCGGCGACCGTGATGGGCGCGTCGTGCCCAGGCATGGTGGTGTACGCCTGCTGCCATTCCGCGGCGAGCGCGATGAGTCGATCGCGCGCGAGCCCATCGGTGCGCCAGAGCGGGAGATCACCGGCCGGTGGCTGTTGCAGGCGGTCGCCCATCTCCCATCGACTGTCGGTGAGCTGCGTGATGATCCACGCGAACCAGTCAGCTGCCGGTCGTGACGTGGTCAATGTCGCGACCACATCGGACAGGGCCTGCCATGCGGCTTCCGTCGCGATCACGCGCGCGGTGGGCGGAAGCGGTTGGCGACGCTGACGATCTGGCGTGGCGCGATCCGCCGTTCCGCGCTCTGGAACGGCTTCGCCGGCCTCCTGCCGATCGCGCAGCTCGCAGCGGTTCCGCAGTGCGGCCAGCGCGTTGCTCCACTCGGCTGCGTCTGACACCGGCGCACTCCGCCCAATGATGTTGAGCACCTCGGTGTCGAGGCCAAGCGAGAGCAGCGGGGAATCGGCAAGCTCCACCATGCTGTGGCGCGACCAGTCATCGATGGCCACGGTGAGCAGTGCCGAGATCGCGCGCGCCGGTCCGGTGTGTGCGAGGCCGGTGCGACGGCGTGCGGTGACCGGGACGCCTACGCGTTCGAGGGCATCGGCCATCGCATCAATGCGCGGACGGGCATCGCGTGCGGTGATGGCGATGCGATGCGGCGGCACGCCCTGATCGAGCAGGGCGCGCACGCGGACGGCGATCGTTTCGATTTCTCGCGCGCTGTCGGGGGCTTCGAGGCAGATCACTGGTGCTGCCGTCGGCGTCTCGCTGGTGAAGAGGGCGCGCGCGAAGGCGGCGGCACCGTCGCTTGCACTCGGCGCACCGGAGCCGCTGCTCGCGCGCTCGTGGGTCGTTGCCTCGCGCGCGTCGGGAATCCCCTCTGGTAGCGTGAGCGCGTGCGAGGTGAAGACCGTGACCGTATCGACTACCGATGACCGATGGAGTGCGGCGAGGAGGGTGCGCCATCCGCCCCGGAGATCGGCGAGGCCTACGATGCGGATGTCGCGGCGGTGGCCGAGTGCGGCCGCGAAGCGGTCCGGGTGACGGTCGATGTCGGCGGCGAGGTGAACGAGTGCGGCGCGCGGATCGGTGCGCTGGCGTTCGGCGAGGGCGTGGTGCCAGGCGGAGTAGAGCGCGGCGATGGTGGCGTTGCGACGCGCGGTGAATTCGTCGTGCTGCGCTGCGTCTGTTGCGGGGTGGCCCGTGAGTGCCGCGGTGAGCGCGTCGGGGGTGATCCCTTCACTGATCCATTCGCCGATGAGGCGATCGAGCGGGGGGATCCAGGCGTCGAGGTGGTCACCGAAGACGGCGCTGGCGTCGCGGGTCGCGAGCGTGGTGAGGAGCGCGATGCGTTCGGCGGTGGAGAGCGGTGCGCGCGGGTTTGTGCCCCAGCGGCTTGCGAGCTCGCCGAAGACACAGACCGGCGGATCGAACCAGCCGGCGACGCCCTGCGCGGCGGCGAGACGGTGCAGGTCATCGCGGAGCCCGCCCTGTCGGAGGACGAGCCACGCGTCGAGGGTGGGCCACGGGTTGTCGGCCGATGCCGAGCGCAGCGGGAAGAGGCCGGTGACGGCCTGTTCGAGGAGCGCGGCGGGGGCGGTAGCGATCTGGAGACGGATGGTGGCCATGCTATGTATTGGAGCGGTGGCGCACCTTGATAATGTAGTCACATGAGACTACATTAGCACCAATGAAGACAATTGGCGTACGAGAACTCAAGGCGCAGCTGAGCCGGGTACTCCGTGAGGTTCGGGCCGGCGAAGTCGTATTGGTGACCGACCGGGGCGAGGTGGTCGCCGAACTCCGTGCCCCCGACGGGGGCACGTATATCGCGTCCCCGGTCGATCGCGTCTTTGCGCGATTGGCCTCAACAGGTGCCATGCGGGTGGCCGAACGTGCCCGGGAGCCGTACCAAATCAGTCCGGTCCGGGCATCCGACGGCTTGGCCCGACAGCTGCTCGATGAGGTGCGTGCCGACCGACTCACTGACGATCCCGACCGGTGATTCTATACGTTGAGTCCAGCGCCGTTCTTGCTTGGCTGCTGAATGAGCGCGGAGCATCCACCGTCGTCCAGTTACTCACACAGGCCGATCGCATCTGCACCTCGGCGCTGACTATCGTGGAGTGTTCCCGGGCAATTACCCGGGCCCGCCAGATGGAGCGGCTGACTCGGCTCGAGGAGCTCGCGGCGCTCCAGCTGTTGGATGCCGCGGAAACCACCTGGGACATCCATGCCCTCACGGATGTGGTACTCACCAGAGCGCGTGCCCCCATGCCCAACGACCCGGTACGCGCCCTCGATGCGTTGCATATCGCTACCGCCGTCGTGCTGCGCGAGCATGTCGGTCCCATCAGCATTCTGTCGTTGGACGAACGCATTCGAGTTAGCGCTGCCGCATTGGATTTTGAGGTGGTGCCGGTATAGCGGGTGCCTTGTGGAACCGCGTGTGCTGGCAGATTCACGGCACGCCACCCATCGCGGCTAACCGCTCGCGCAGCATTGCACGAATGCGGGGGGGTGACAGCACTTCCGCATCGGGGCCGTATTGCAGCACATGGCGCACCGCCCAGTGATCGTCGGTGAGTGGATGCTCCACCACGAGTGTCCCGTCGGGAGCGACAGTGCCCCCTTCGCGTTCGGCGATCCAGCGCGCAATGGCCGCGCTGTAGCGCACCGTGAGCGTCTCGGTCGCGTCCGAGACCAGCACCCGCCCCTGATCCAGCACCTGATCGAGCGAAAAGCCGGCGGCGGCCGGTGCCGCAGGGGCAGCCAGCGTCGCGACGGAGGTCATCCGGTCCACACGATACACGCGCAGCCCGTCGTCTTCCTCACGCTGCGCGATGAGAAACCAGCGGCCGCGCGCGCAGACGAGTCCCATCGGATGCACCACGCGCTCACTCGGTGCCGCCGCCTGCGCCGACTGATACCCCAGCTGCAACTGGCGCCGCGTGCGAATCGCGGTGCGGAGCGCGCGCAGCCGGTCGCGGGGGATCGTCCCCGTGAGGGTGGTGACGAGCGTGCCCTCGCGCGTGACGGGTTCATCGGCTGAGGGCGCCGCCATGGCGACATGCCGAACGCGCGCCCGCGCGCTGTCGAGTGTGCTCCGTTCGTCGGGCGGCACATCGCGCTGCAACATCGCGAGCCCCAGCTCGAGCGCCCGCAACTCCGACCGCGTGAGCCCCATGGGACGGCGGAACAGCTGCGACTGCAGCTGCACCGTCTCGGCATCGAGAAAGAGTTGCACCCCCTCAATAAATCCGGGGGCTCCGTCATCGAAGCGGGTGACAAGCGTGCGCAGATCGCGCGCGAGCGTTTCGGCGGTCGTCCCGACCTGTGCGGCAACGTCAGCGATCCGATGCGGCTGATCATCCGCCAGCGTGGGGATCGCCAAGAGGAGCCGGTGGAGCTGCGCCGCGGCATCTTCAACGAGTGGACTCGGACTCATAACGGCGCCATCCCGTCCTCGGCGTAGTGTGCGGCGGTTTGCGCCGCGAGCGTCCGCCAGGCGGTGACCACAGCGGCTGGGGCCACCGGTTCGGCCTCGCCCCCGAGCGCGAGGAGCCACCGCGCGAAGGCCTCGGGGCGTCGCACGCGGAAGCGGCGATGGGTGGGGTGCGCCGCGACCGGCTGTCCGAGCTGCCGCGCCTCCTCTGCCGCCCCAGAGCTGCCGGTGAAGCGGACCTCCGCGTCGACGGCATCCTGATCGCCCAGCTCCCACGGGTGGCGGGAGGTGGCGTAGGGGGCGAGGGAGAAGCCGGCGGGGGCGGTGAAGTCGGGGGACTGCGGGCGCGCACTGTGCACGGTGGCGCTGGTGATGCGGCGGACGCGGAACTGCTTCACCGCGTTGGCGTCCGGGTCGTTGGCAATGAGATACCAGGCGCTACTGATGAAAATGAGCCCCAGCGGTTCGACGGTGCGGGCGCCGGTGTGATTGCGACCAATGGAATGGTACGCCATGGTGACGCGCTTCCGCCGACGGATCGCATCGTCCAGCGTCGCGAGGAGCGCGGCATCGTGGGGTGGTTCGGCGGCGATCAGTTCACTCGACGGGCCGGCCGCGACGGCGACATCGTGGGCCAGTTTACGGAGCGCGGTCGCGGCGTGGTGCGCGAGGAGCGGATCGCCCAGCTGCTGCACCCGCTGGCCGGCGCGCACGATCAGCTCCAGCTCGTCGGGGAGAAAGGCGAGGATCGGCAGGGCGCGGTAGCTGTAGCCGGCGGTGCGGCGACGCGGGGTCGCGTCGTCGACGACGCTCAGATACGGGAGATAGAAGTCGCGGGCGCGAAGCCGATAGCGATCCGGGACCCCATCGTCATTTAGGACCGATTCAATGGGGACGCCCAGAGCGCGGAGCTCGTCCTTGTCGCGCTCGAACATGCGGAGGACCGCGTCGCGCTTCTTGGCCGGGTCGCGATAGGCGGGGACTTCCTCGCAGAGCGTGTCGAACGCCACCGGGTAGTGGTAGCGGAGGAGCGCGGCGACGAGATCAATCCAGCGCTGGACCTTGGGGGGACGTTTGGCGGCAGGCATTGGGGTGGGCATTACCGGATAGCATAACGCTCGGCGGCGCGAGCGGTGCGGGGATTGTCCCGTGTTCGGTCGGATTCGGCGACGATCCGCCGGAGCAGGGCGCGAAGCAGTCCGGCCTCCTCCTGCTGCAGCAATTCGCGGAGCCGCCCCCCAAGCGTCACTTCAGCGTCAATTCCTTGCAAGCAAAATGACGTGGGAGTGACGCTGTTGGCTGACGGCGGGGTGTGTGGGGCGCTGTCGGCGGGGAGGTCGTACCAGGCGAGGAGGGTCCGGGCGAGATCGAGGGCGGAGCAGCGGAATTCGGTGGCCAGGTCGCGGACGATGCCGTTGTCGATGTCGTCGAGCAGGGCGCGCGGGATTCCTGAGTCGCGCCCCGACGGGGCTGCGGCGGTGCCCTGGGCGGTGCCATGGGCGTTGCCGTGGGCGGTCGCGAGGAGCCGCGCCTCGAGGAGCCGACGCCGGTGGTTGGCCAGCGGCGGGACGACATCGTGCCACGCCGGATCGTTGTGCGCGTATTGCATGGAGCTCCTCGGGGATCGGTCGCGCCGGCGCGGGACGGCCGGATATCGCCGAGGATAGGGCGGGGGTCTGACAGTGGCGGGAGGATATGCGGAGGATCCGCGGCCGCCGCCTTGTGCTACCCGTCCGCTGAGAGCATTCGGTCCAACTGGGTGCGTAGCGCTGGGATCTTCGTCGTGATGACATCCCACACCAGATCCAGATCCACGCCAAAGTAGTCGTGGATCAAGCGGTCACGCATGCCGGCCATGGCACGCCACTCCACATCGGGATACTGCTGGCGAAGCGCCATCGGAATCTTCTTTGTTGCTTCTCCAATGATCTCGATGCTGCGCACACAAGCCCGCTGCAAGGTGGGATCGTTATGAAACCGATCACGGGTCACGCCAGCCGTTGCTAACTCCAGATACGCGGCTTCATCCACAATGTGCCGCAGATACTCACGCGGCTCGAAGGACATCCTGAGCCTCAGCGAGAATGTAGGGCCGTAGATACGGCGAGAGCGACTCCTCCGTGACGAGTTCCACTGGATGCCGCAGCGTGGCCTCCAGCAGTTCCCCGAGTGCCAACAGATGATCGAAGGTCTTCTGTCCCGGCTCGAACTCCACGAGAACATCCACGTCGCTGTCGGCACGGGCCTCATTCCGCTGCACCGACCCAAAGAGCGCAAGCCGCCGGACCCCCAGACGGAAGATCGCCGAACGGGACGGGGTCAGCCGGTCTTCGACATCGACACGGGTGAGTATTTCGCCAGTCATGTCACCAATATGACGAGGTTTTTGGCCGGCTGGTACCGGACGCGGCGACAGGGCCTCCCCCGCATGACCCCCGGAACCTGCCGGTGCTATCTTTCAACGCGCCTCGCGGTCCGCCGCGGCGCCGTCCGTTTTCCGATCTCTTTCCGTCTCCGCGTGACCCTGCTCTCTGTTTCCAACGTTGGCGTCTCGTTCGGCGCGACGGAACTGTTCAAGAACATCACCTTCACCGTCGCCCAGGGCGAACGGTGGGGGATCATCGGACGCAATGGCGCCGGGAAGACCTCCATCTTCCGCGTCATCACCGGCGAACTGCCCCCCACCGTTGGCAGCGTTGCCCGGAAGCCGGGGCTCCGGCACGCCCTCCTCGACCAGCATCGCGCCTTCGAAGGGGCGACCACGGTCTGGCAGGCCGGCGCCGCCGCCTGGCGCGACGTCATGGCGCTCGAGCAGCGCATCGCGGAACAGGCCATTGAACTCGGCGAACTCGGCGAGCGCGTCACCGATGAGTTCCTCGAACGGTTCGGGCGCGATCAGGAGCGGTTCGCCGACATGGGCGGCTACGAATACCATGCGCGCGTCGACGCCGTGCTGCAGGGGTTGGGCTTTGACGCCGAAGAATCGAAGACGCGGTTGATCTCGACGTTGTCGGGCGGTGAACGCGGACGCGTGGGGCTGGCCGCGCAGCTCATCGCCCCGGCCGACTTGCTGTTGCTCGACGAACCCACCAATCACCTCGATCTCGATACCACGACCTGGTTGCAGGAGTGGCTCGCCGAGGCGGCGGAGACGGTGATTGTGGTGTCGCACGATCGCGCGTTCATGGATGCCGTGTGCACGAACATTTTGCACGTCGAGGCCAAGTCGAGCG
>JBEIUK010000065.1:0-13269 GCA_040374415.1 Gemmatimonadaceae bacterium
CGCGGACGTCACGGCGATGATGGCGGGGGTGTCCGGGACGATCTATCGGTTCTCCACGGTCCGCACCGACGTGGACGCGTATCAGCATCCGGAGACCGGCTGGCTCCATGTATTGGGGGCGCCGCTGGTGCCGGGGAACAGCGTGGCGCTGCCTGGCGCACACAATGTGGCCAATGCCCTCGCGGCCCTACTGGCGGTGATGGTGGCCGATCCCTCGCATGCCACCCCGGACGCTCGGACCCGCTTGGCGGCGGCCGTTGGCACCTTTGGCGCATTGCCCCATCGTCTGGAGCCGGTGGCGAACCGCGATGGCGTGCTCTGGCTCAACGATTCCAAGGCGACCAATGTGGCGTCCACCCTGGTCGCAGTGGCGGCGATGACTCGGCCGACGATCGTGTTGCTGGGGGGACGGCACAAGGGCGAGCCATACACCACGCTGGTGCCGGCCTTGCAGGCCCATGCCAAAGCGGTGCTGGTGTATGGTGAAGCCGCCCCGCAGATCCTTGAGGATCTGCGCGCGCTGCGCGGACACGTGCCCGTCGCAGATCTACGCGGCGCCACCTTCTCCGCGGTGATGGAGCGGGCACGGGCGCTCGCTGTGCCCGGTGATGTCGTCCTGTTGTCACCGGCCTGTTCGAGCTACGACATGTTCCCGAACTACGAAGTGCGTGGCCGGCAGTTTGCCGAATTTGCCGCCGGTGCGGGGCAGCCATGACGAGTGCTGCGACGCGACAGGCGGCACCAGCCGGGACGCGCGAACGGTGGCGGATGGGGTTAGAGTCGCGTGCCCTCGTACTGGTGACCGCCATGCTCGTGACGGCAGGATTGGCGGTGCTCTACAGCGCCAGCGCGCTGGTGGCGGTGAATGCCGGCAGCCCCGGCCACTTCTACGTGCTGCGGCAAGGCACGGGGGTCCTGCTCGGGGCCGTGGTCTTTGCGGTCGTGGCCAAGATCGATGCCGAATGGTGGCGCAAGATGGCGTGGCCGGTGATGCTGATCAGTTTGCTCATGATGCTCGTCATCATTTTGCCGGGCACGGAGTCGATCTCCCGGCGCGTGCTGGGCTCGAGGCGCTACCTCTTCAATGGATCGTTGCAGCCCTCCGAATTCGCGAAGTTCGGGGTGCTGGTGTGGACCCCCATGTTGCTCGTGAAGAAAGGGGAGGCGGTACGCCGGCTCGGGAAGGGACTGCTACCCTTTGTGCTGGTGATCGGGACGCTGAGTCTGCTCGCCATTCTCGAGCCGGACTATTCCGTCGCGATGTTGTACTGCCTGCTGATGGCCGTGCTGCTCTTTGTCGGCGGCGCGCGCGTGGCGCACTTCTTTTTTCTCATCGCGCTGGCCGCACCCTTGCTCTTCCAACAGGCGATGACGAGCAACTATGTGCGCGAGCGGATTCGCAGCTTTCAGGCCCATGAAGAAAGCGACGCCAGCCGGAAATCACCCACCGGCGATCAGCAATACCAGTCGCTGGTGGCGGTAGGGTCTGGTGGGATTCTTGGCGTTGGTTTCGGCAATGGCAACCAGCAGCGTGGCTGGCTCCCGCTCGCGTACAACGACTTTGTGGGGAGCGTGGTGGGTGAGGAGTTCGGCTTCCTCGGCATGCTGGCCCTGGTGCTCATGTTCACGCTCTATGGCTGGCTCGGCTTCCGCATCGCCAAGCAGGCGCGCACCCCCTTCACGCGGCTGCTGGCCATCGGTCTGACCTTCACGACCGTCTTCACCGCGTTCCTGCATCTGGGCGTGGTGGTGGGGCTCCTCCCCAACACCGGATTGACGCTCCCCTTCGTGTCGTATGGCCGCTCGAATCTCGTGTTAACCCTCGCCATGACCGGGATTCTCGTGAACATCGGCAGCGCACGCGAGCGGGTGTACGGCGTGCGGGCCACCGATCCCATGGCCGCGTCGCGCGCATGACGCCCGTCACCGTCTGGTTCGCCGGGGGCGGCACCGGTGGGCACCTGTATCCGGGGCTCGCCATTGCCCGCGCGCTCGTAGCGCGCGATGCGCGGGTCGCCCCGTTCTTCATCGGCGCCCATCGCGGCATCGAACGCGAGATTCTTCCCACCACGGAATTTCCCTTCCGCCTGCTCGACTTGCATCCGCTCTATCGGCAGGCCCCGTGGCGGAATGGGCGCACGCTGCTCGGCGCGGTGCGCGCGTGGCGCGCGTTGAGTGCGCAGGCCCGCATCGCCCGTCCCGCGGCCGTGGTGGGGACCGGTGGCTATGCCGCGGGTGTCGCGCTCGCGTGGGCTCGGGCGCACGGTATTCCCACCATCCTGCATGAGCCGGATAGTCATCCCGGGCTCACGACCCGCGCCTTTGCCCGCGGCGCTCGCGCCGTGTATCTCGGCTTTCCGGAAGCGGCCGCACAGCTCACCACCGCGCCCGGCGCCGACGTGCAGGCACTCGGCGCCCCAATTGAACCGCCGCCGGAGACCTTGCCATCGCGCGCCGAAGCGCGCGAGCACTGGGCGTTGCCCCCCGAGGCGTTTGTGCTGCTCGCCTTTGGGGGCAGTCCGGGGGCCCGTGCCCTGAACGAGGTGTTAGCGGCGTGGTGCGCGCGCGGACTCCCCGATGGCGTGGCACTGATCTGGGCCCCGGGGCGCCAGCAGGCCCCGGCGTATCTCGCCTGCGAGTCCGCGATGGTGCGCGTGCGGCCGTATCTGAGCCCCATGCACACCGCGTATGCCGCGGCGGATCTTGCGCTGGCACGGGCCGGCGCGATGTCCATCGCGGAGCTGTGCGCCTGGGGGGTGCCGTCCGTCTTGGTGCCACTGCCGACCTCCGCACAAAACCATCAGGCGTACAATGCCGATGCCGTCGCCGCGAGTGGCGCTGCGGTGCATGTCCCGCAGGGGCAACTCACCGTGGACGCCCTGGAGGCGATGGTCACCGCCCTGCGCGAGGATCCGGCCCGGCGGGCACGCATGCAGGCCGCGGCCCTCGATCGGGCGCGCCCCGCGGCCGCGGATGCCATCGCCCGCGCGCTGTTGACGCATCTCCCGTTGCGCTGAGCCCCTGCGCGGCTGCGATATTGCAGCATGACTGCGCTGCTTCTCGATTCAACGGATCCCCGCCCGGTGCACTTCATCGGCATCGCGGGCGCCGGCATGAGTGCGCTCGCTGAACTGCTGGTGCGCCGAGGGGTCCCGGTGGCTGGCACCGACAGCAATCCGCTCGGTGCCCCTGATCTCACCGCGCTTGGCGTGGCCGTGTCGCCACATGATCCGGCCCGCGTGGCGGTGGCACGCGCCGTGGTGTACTCCTCAGCGATTCCCGCCACGCATCCCGAAATGGAGGCCGCGCGGGCGGCGGGGCTCCCCCTGATTCGTCGCGCCGAGGCGCTCGCGGCGGCGGTGCAGGGGACGCAGCTCGTGGGGATCGCGGGGACCCATGGCAAGACCACCACGACGGTCATGACCACCGAGGCGCTCGCCGCCGCCGGGATCGATCCCACCGGGGTCGTGGGCGGGCGCGTGGGGCTGTGGGGCGGCAACCTGCGGTTGGGGCGACCGGCCACCGCGCAGGCGGTCTCCGTGGTGGAAGCCGACGAATACGATCGCTCCTTCCTCGCGCTGGAACCGACGGTCGCGGTGATCCTCAACGTCGAGGCCGATCATCTCGACATCTACCGCGATCTCGCTGACATCACGGCGGCCTTCGCGCAGTTTGCGGCGCCTGCGCGAACGGTGGTGCGCTGCGCCGACGATGACGGCGCGATGGCGGTGCCGCTGCCGGCTGGCGTGGCGGTGCTGAGCTACTCGGCCACCGCACCCGGTGAGGCCCCTGCCAGCCACGCCGCGGCCGCGCAGCTGGTGGCGCGTGATCTGACCTGGACCTCGAGCGGATCGGTCTTTCGGGTCGAACACGAGGGAATCGATCTGGGGAGCGTCACGCTCGCGGTGCCGGGGCTGCACAATGTGCGCAACGCTCTTGCCGCACTGGCGAGCGGCCTCGCCCTTGGAGCAACCGTGGCGGCGATGGCCCCCGGACTGGCGGGTTTCCGTGGCGTGGAACGTCGGTTCCAGCGCCTCGGGGCCGTCGCTGGGGTCGAGGTGATCGACGATTATGCCCATCACCCCACCGAAGTGGCGGCGACGCTCGCCGCGGCACGGTTGGCGTTCCCGGGGCAGCGGATTCTGGTGGCCTTCCAGCCGCACCTCTACTCCCGCACCCGCGATCTGCAGGTGGAGTTCGCCGCCGCCTTGGGCGCCGCCGATGGCATCTTTCTGTGTGACATCTACGGCGCCCGCGAGACCCCGATGCCGGGGGTGACGTCGGCACTGATCGGCGATCGGGTCCCCGCCGGTCGGCTGCACTGGAGCGGCCCGCGCCCGGCCGTGGCGCAGGCGCTCCGCGCGGCCGTCACCGCCGGCGATGTCGTGCTGACCATGGGCGCCGGGGACATCACACGCACCGGCCCCGAGCTGCTGGCCACCCTCTCGGCATGACGCGCGCGCGCACGGACACGCCACCGGAGGCGACGCCCGGGCCCACGCGTCCCCGCTGGCAGCGCCGTGCGCTCCTGCTGCTCGCCCTCCTCGGGGTGACCACAGTCGGGACGGCGCCGTGGTGGGGGCCCTCGGCGTTGTCGCGGTTCGCGTTCTTTCATGTGCGCACTGTGCATTTCGAAGGCGTGCGCTATGCGAAGGTCCCGGAGTTAATGCAACGGCTGCACGTCGATTCCCTGCAATCGGTCTGGCAGCCGCTGACCACGCTGTCCGCCCGGTTGGCGGATCATCCCATGCTGCGCCGCGTGGTGGTCACCCGTGACCTCCCCGGCACCTTGGTGGTGACGGTCCAGGAACGGGAGCCTGTGGCGTTGGTCCCCGTGGCGGATACGCTCCGCCCGGTCGATGCGGCTGGGGTCATCCTCCCCATCGATGTCGCCACGGTGGCCCTGGACATCCCCGTCGTCAGCGCCAGTGAGCCGACAGTGCTGTCGGTACTCGACGGCATGCGCCAGGGGGCGCCGGCGCTGTATCGCCGCGTGGCCGAGGCGCACCTGGTGGGCACCGACGAGCTCCGGTTCACCATGACCGGGAGCCCGGTCGGGGCGGCCGGGCCTGCCATGGCCAACACGTTGGTGGTGCGCACCACGAACGAGGTGACCGTAGCGCGCTTCCGGGACATATTACCAGTGGAGGCGGACCTCGCGCGGAATCATCTGCGCGCGGTTGAGCTCGATCTGCGTTTCCGTGACCAAGTGATTGCCCGACAGCCATGAGCACCGAGCCTCTCGTCATTGCCCTCGATATCGGTACCGCCCACACCACCGCCCTCGTCGGCGCGGTGCATGGGGACCTGCCGCGCGCCCCGCGTCTCAAGGTGCTCGGCGTTGGCCGCACCCGGACGATGGGGCTGCGGCGTGGCGTGGTCTCCGATATCGAAGAAGCCACCCGTTCCATTCGTAAAGCGGTGGAGGAAGCCAGTCGTGTGGCGGGCGTCACCCCCGAGCTGCTCACGGTGGGGATCGCGGGGGAGCATGTGCGGGCGATGTGCTCGTCGGGCGTGGTGGCGATCAGCGGCGAAGAGATTCAGCGGGCCGATGTGCAGCGCGTGAACGACGTGGCGCGCGCCATGGCGATCCCGCAGGATCGGGAGCTGCTGCACGCGATCCCGCAGGAATATCGGGTGGACAAGGCCGACGGCATCCGCGATCCGGTCGGCATGATCGGGACGCGTCTTGAGACGGAGATGTATCTCGTCACGATCGGCAGCGCGCCAGCGATGAACCTGCGTAAGAGCATCGAGCGGGCGGGCTTCAAGGTGAAGGATCTGGTGCTGGAGCCGATCGCCAGTGCCATGGCGGTGCTCACGGAGGATGAGCGTGAGCTGGGGGTGGCGCTGGTGGAGCTTGGCGCCGGGAGCACCGATCTCGCGATCTTCCACGAAGGCAAGATCCGGCATCTGGCCACCATTCCCTTTGGCGGGAACGCGGTCACGAGCGACCTGGTGCAGGGGCTGGGCGTGACGCAGCATGACGCGGAACAGCTCAAGGAAGCGTATGGCTGCGCGTATGAGCCGCTCATGACCGTCGATCAGCTGATCGCCCTCCCAGCGTCGTCCACGCATGCCGAGCGGCATCTGTCACGCGAGTTGATGACGCACATCATCCATCAGCGCATGGATGAGATCTTCGACAAGGTGCAGCAGGATCTTCAGCTGGCCGGCTTCGCGGGCAAGCTGAATGCCGGCATCGTGCTCACGGGCGGCGGGGCCGCCCTCGAAGGGATCACCGAGCTGGCGGCCGACGTCTTTGGGCTGGGCGTCCGGGTGGGGATCCCCGGGAGCAAGCTCGACGGCCTGGTGGAACAGGTCGCGGATCCCCGCTTTGCCACGGTGGTAGGGCTCGGGCTGCATGGGGCGCAGCAAGTTGCGCAGGGCGGCGTGGTCTCCCGTCGCGCACCACTCTCCGGGGTGGGCGTGGATAAGCTGGCCTCGCGCGTCATGACCTGGTTCCAGGACTGGTTTTAGGCGCCACGGCCGCGAGGCGCCGCGTGGGCTGATGTGTACACACTTGGCCCACGGGCGGCCGCGATGTCACAAGCCTGTGGTGTCGTGTGCGGTGTGGAAAAAACAGGCTGTCCGCGGCGTGCGTGACAGTGTGTCCATGTAACGCGCAACTCCATTGCGCAACGTGGGTTGCGCTCGCATGGCGAATGTGTATTCTAAGCCATCGCCACGACGCTCGATGATGCGCGTTGTGGCCCGCAACCCAGCGTGTCGTCTGCACGTCGACGTTGCGTGTCCTGCTGATCGCACTCCCGACGGTGTCGGGATGCTGGCCATCCAACCCGCGCCTGCCCATGCCCCCGATGGAGCTCCCACGGATGACCTTCGAGTTTGAAGAGAGTGCCACCCAAAACGCCCGCATGAAGGTGGTGGGTGTTGGTGGCGGTGGTGGCAATGCTGTCAATCGCATGATTGAAGAGCAGCTCGAAGCGGTCGAGTTCATCTCGGTCAACACGGATTCGCAAGCGCTCTTGAACTCGCGGGCCGATGTCAAGATTCAAATCGGCAAGCAACTCACCCGCGGTCTCGGCGCCGGTGCACGTCCCGATGTGGGACGTCAGGCGATGGAAGAGAACCGCGAGGATGTGAAGCGGGTCCTGGCCAACACGGACTTGGTCTTCGTCACCTGCGGGATGGGGGGCGGCACGGGCACGGGCGCCGCACCGATCATCTGCCAACTCGCGCGGGAAGCCGGCGCGCTTACCGTCGGCATTGTCACGCGCCCGTTCCTCTTCGAGGGACGGCGGCGTATGCGGCAGGCGGAAGAAGGGATCGCCGAGATGCGCAAGCATGTGGACACCATGATCGTCGTGCCGAACGAGCGGCTGCTCGCCGTGGTCGGACAGGGGATCGCGTTCCACGAAGCGCTCAAGAAGGCCGACGAAGTACTGCTCCACGCCACGCAGGGGATCTCGGTCCTCATCAGCGAGACGGGACTCGTGAACGTCGATTTCGCCGACGTGCGCACCGTCATGGAGCGCGGTGGTTCGGCGCTGATGGGCACGGGGATCGGGCGCGGTGAGAACCGCGCGCTGGAAGCGGCGCAGCAGGCGATCGCCTCGCCGTTGCTGGACAACGTCTCCATCACCGGCGCGACCGGTGTGCTGGTGAACATCACGGGCGGCGAAGATCTCACGCTCGGTGAAGTGCATCAGATCAACGAGATCGTGCATGATGCCGTGGGCGACGACGCCGAAATCATCTTCGGTGCGGTGCATGAACCGGCGATGGCCGGTGAGATCCGCGTGACCGTCATCGCGACTGGCTTCGATCGGCAGCGTGGTGTGGCAGGTGGCGCCGCACCTGGCGTGGCCCCCGCGATGGGGACCCCGGGGGGCACGCATGCGCCAATGTCCACGCATCCCGGTCGCCCGGCCGCGCCCGCGCCATCCGCCTCGCCGCGTCCGCCCGCCGTGCTGCCGTTCCCGGCGCCCGGTGAACGGCCGGTGCGTCCGGTCGGTGCGCCGCCGACGGTGACGCCGCTCCGTCCGGCCCGTCCGGCGGCCAGCAGCGAGCTTGATGACATGGAGATTCCGACGTTCATTCGGAGACAAATGGATTGAAGCGGTCGCTGCTGACGCTGATCCTGGCGGTCGTTGCATTGACGGCCGGGGTCGCGCTCATCATCCGTGGACCCGCAGTCCAGATCCACCCCGCGGCGAGCGTGCTCGACGCGGGGTCTCGTGCTTCCGTGGCTGCGCGCTGGCGCACACGGGTCGACACCGTCCGGCGGGGCGAGCCGTTGCTCGCCGTGCTGCAGCGGGCCGGTGTGGGGCGTGAGGATGCCGCCAAAGCCCTGCAGTCGGCGCCGGGGTTTGATGCACGCCGAGTGCAGCCCGGGACCATGATCACCACGCGACGCAACGCCGATTCGACCACCGCCGAAATCGTGTTGCAACTCGGCATCGATCGCTGGCTGCATTTGAACCGTTCCGCACCGAATGTCTGGGCCGGCACCGAAGAGCGCCTCGCGTGGACCACCGATACCGTGGCCCTCGCCGCCACGGTGCGGAGTACCCTCACCGAAGCGATTGCGCGATCGGCCGCCGTGTTTCCGGCCGGGGTGCGTACCGAGGTGGCGTACGCCATTGCCGACATTCTGGAGTATCGCGTCGACCTGACGCGGGACTTGCAGGTCGGGGACACTATTCGCGTCCTGCTCGAACGGAAGCGTGCCCCCAACGGACTTGTCCGGCCGGGGAGCATCCTCGCGGCCCGACTCACGGTCGATGGCCGCCGCGTCGAAGCGATCCGCTTCACGGGCCGTACGGCCCGCGCGCAATACTTTGATGCCGACGGCAAATCGATGCGGGCGGCGTTCCTGCGGGCCCCATTGGCCTTCCGCCGGATTTCCAGCGTGTTCGGGCTCCGGAAGCATCCGATTCTCGGCATCTGGCGGGCCCATCAGGGCACCGATTATTCCGCCGCCTCTGGTACCCCGGTCCGCGCGCTCGGCGATGGGACCGTGATTTATGCCGGCTGGAAGGGCGGCTATGGGCGCGTTGTGGAAATTCGACATCGCAACGGATTTGTGACCCGGTATGGGCACCTGCGCGGGTTCGGCGCGGGGATCCGCGCCGGCGCGTCGGTCGCAATTTCCCGCACCATCGGCTTTGTGGGCGCCTCCGGCCTCGCGACCGCGCCCCACCTGCATTTTGAGGTCCTCGTCGGAGGGAAGCATCGGGATCCCCGGGTCGCCCTGCGCAGTGTCACGGGGGAGCCGCTCGCCGGCGACGACCGGCCGGCCTTTACCGCGCTCCGGTCGCGGCTCTTCGCCCGACTGGACAGCGTGGCCACCGGTGGGGCGTTTGTGGCACAGGAGCCGGCGCCGACGGTCCAGCGCGAGCCCGCGCGTCGCGGTGCCGACAACTGACGCCGGCCGGTGACGCGCCGACGATGACGGACCGGACATGATCGCCTGGGGACTGGCGCTCCTGCTCGGTCTTGCCGCCGCGTGGATCGGCTACGGGGCCTGGATCGCGGATCGCCAGCTCCGGCGGCAGGCGCTCCTGTTGGGCACGTTGCGCACCGTGGCGGTGGCCCTTATCGCCGCGCTCCTCCTGGCCGCACCGCTCGCCGCCCCCCGTCAGGCCGACCCACTCGTCGCCATCGACGTCTCAGCCAGCTGGCGCCGCGCCGCCGGTGAGGAATCCTCCGCCGTACGCGCCATTCGGACCCAATGGACCCGTGCCGCGCAGGCGGGGAACGTGCCGCTCGTGCTGTTCGGCGATTCGTTGCGCGAGGCCACCCCGTCGTCGCTCGCACAGCTCGTCCCGCAGGATGCCGCGTCCCGGGTACGAGGCGCCGTCGATCGCGCCGCCGCACTTGGACGACCCCTCACGCTCGTCACCGACGGCTTCCTCGATGATCCCGAGGCGCTGACCGATGCGCCACCAGGGTCCCGGGCCGTGGTGGTCGACGCCGTCGCCCGCGCCGATGCGGCGCTCGCCGACCTGACGGTGCCGGCGTCGGCCCAGGCGGGGGATACCGTATCGCTCGCGGCGGTGATCGCGGCCGGCGCGGCTGGGGCGCCGGCGGGGCTCCTGCAGCTCAGCCTCGATGGGCAGCTGCTGGGACAGACCGCCGTGCCACCGCTGGGCCCCGACGGGACCACCCGGGTGACGCTCCCGCTGATCGTCCCCCGCGGCGCCCACACCGCAATTGCCCAAGCCACGTTGCAGCTCGCCGGGGATCTCGAGCCGCGCAATGACACCCTGTCGGCTGCCCTCACCATTACCGACCGGCCGGCGGCCGTCCTGATTTCCACCGCCCCCGACCTCGACGTTCGCGAAATGTTGACGGTCCTGCGTGGCGCCCTCGCTGTCCCCACCCGGGCCTTCTTCCGCCTGGCGCCTGGCGTCTGGCGTGAAGAGGGACGTTACAGCGCGGTGTCCGAGGAGGCCGTGCGTGCGCAGGCGGCCGCCGCCGGCCTCTTGCTGGTCCACGGCGATACGTCGTGGGTCCCCCGTGACGCGGCCGCGCGGAAAGGGGCGCTCGCGCTCTGGACCCCAGCCCCGGTGACGCCGATCGCGGCTGCCGGGGAGCTCCCGAAGTCGTCGGAGTGGTATGTCATCGGCGCGCCCCTGTCTCCGCTGTCGGCGGCGCTCGCCGGGATCCCGTGGGACAGTCTGCCGCCGATCAGTCTGGCCGGACCGGCGGGCGGTACCATGCCCTTGCTCACGGCGCTCTTGGCGCGTCAGGGACAAGCGCAGCCGGTGATCGCGGCGCAGGAGATCGGTCGAGCCCGGCGCTTGGTAGTGTCCGGTTCGGGCTTCGCCGGCTGGTCGCTGCGGGGCGGCCGGAGCGGCGACGCCTTTGGCGCCCTCTGGGGAGCGATGTTCGATTGGCTGGCCGCTGGGCAGGGCGATGCGCGCGCGGCGCGCCCAGCGACCGCTTGGGTGCGGGCGGGGGAAGCGGTCCGCTGGCGGCGAGGCGGGAGCGATTCCACGGTGTTGGTGACGCTGACGCGCCGCGCCAGGAACGCCGCCGCCGCCAGGACACCGACCGCTGGCGCCGCGGACAGTCTCGTGCTGCACTTTCCGGCGGGCGCCATGGACGCCGTGTCGGCACCACAGGCGCCTGGCGTGTATGACGTCCGCACGGCGGGGGGGAGTGCGGTGTTGGTGGTGAACCCGTCGCGGGAATGGGTCCCTCGCGCTCCGACCGTTCGCAGCGGGCTGTTGCGGGCCGGATCCGTGACGGGGGTAGCGCCGAGGCTCCAGGAGGCGTGGTGGCCCTATGTGGTGGCGTTGCTGCTACTGTGTGGGGAATGGCTGGCGCGCCGGCGGCTCGGGCTGCGCTGACGAACGGCGGGACCAGGCGCGGCTGACGCGCCCCGCGGTCGGCGTCGTTGTGTGTTCAGATCTCTTTCGACACCCATGTCTCGATTGTTTCGCAGGAAAGACGAAGGCCCGAAACGGTCCTTCTGGCAACGGATCAAGGACGTCGTCCAGACGGACCTTGGGGTCTTGCTGCGCGGGGGGGTCGATGAAGGCTCCCTCGAGGCGCTGGAGACGCTGCTCATCGAATCGGATTTTGGCGTCTCGCCGTCGTTGGCGCTGGTGGCGGAAGTCGAGCGGCTCGCCAAGCGTGGCGAGGTCAAAACCGAAGGCGAGTTCCGGCAGGCGCTTGCTGACGGCATTGAGCGGTCACTGCGCGCCGGCAACGCGGACCCGGCGCTGCAGCTCAAGGCCAGCGGCCCCACGGTGCTGCTCGTCATCGGCGTGAATGGTGCCGGGAAGACCACCTTCATCGGCAAGCTCTCCGCCGCGCTGAAAGCCGAGGGACGCTCAGTGCTGGTGGGGGCGGCCGATACCTTCCGCGCCGGGGCGATCGATCAGCTGCGGGTCTGGGCGGAACGGGCGGGGGCCGATTTTGTCGGCGGGCGCCCGGGGGCCGATCCGGCCTCGGTGGCCTTCGATGCCGTCGATGCCGGCGTCACCCGTGGCCGCGACGTGATCATCGTCGACACCGCGGGCCGCCTGCATACGAGTGACGACCTGATGACGGAGCTGCGGAAGATTCACCGCGTGATCGCGAAGCGGTTACCCGATGCGCCACATGAAGTGCTGCTCGTCCTCGATGGTACGATTGGCCAGAACGCGCTCGCGCAGGCCCGCACCTTCTCGGCGGCCGTCCCGGTCACCGGGATCGTGATCACGAAGCTCGATGGGACCGCCAAGGGAGGCATTGTGGTCGCGGTCCATGAGGCGCTCAATGTGCCCATCAAGTTCGTTGGGCTCGGGGAGCAGGTTGGGGACCTCGAGCCGTTCGACGCGGGCGACTACGCGCGGGAGTTGGTGGGCGCGTGAGCCGCGTGCCGTCGCGGACCGCGCCGCGACTGACTCTCGAGACGCCAGTGGCGTATCTCAAAGGGGTCGGTCCGGTGCGCGCGGAAATGCTGGCGCGCCTGGGGATCACGGTGGCCGGCGATTTGCTGCGGCATGTCCCGCGCCGGTACGAAGACGCCACGACCGTCACCCGCATGGCACAGGCCGCGGTCGGGGCCGAAGTAACGGTGCTGGGGCAGGTGATCGCGAAAGGGGTGCTCCCCACGCGGAAGGGGCTGCGCGTCTTCCAAGCCGTGTTGCAAGACGCGAGCGGCCTGCTGGAAGTCGCGTGGCCCGGCCAGCCATTTCTCGACCGCGCGATCAACAAAGGCGACTGGCTGCTCTGCACCGGGACCGTGCGCTTCTTCCACGGGCGTCGTCTGCAACCGCGCGAGTTCGTCAATCTGGGGCCCGAGGAGGAAGGGACCGGAGAAGGACGGGTCCTCGCGGTGTATCCCTCCACCGAAGGGCTGTCGGTGCGGGTGCTGCGGGCCCTGATGCAGCAGCATCTCGACGCGCTGTTGCCCCTCGCGGTGGAGGTCTTGCCACCCGACGTCCTCCGGGACGCGGCGGTGCCGCCGCTCCCCGAGGCGCTCCGGCGCATGCATCGCCCCAGTTCGGTGGCGGAGGCGCTGACCGGGCGCGATCGGCTCGCCTTCGAAGAGCTGTTGTACGTGCAGATGCTGCATCGACGGGCCAACCAGCTGGCGCGTGCCCCGCGCCGCGGGCCGCCCTGTGAGAACCGGCGGATCCTGACGTCACAGCTCCGCGAGGCGCTCCCGTACACCCTCACCGGTGCGCAGGTGCGAACGATTCGCGAGATCGTGGCGGATCTGGCCAGCTCCAAACGCATGCACCGGCTGCTGCAGGGCGACGTCGGGAGTGGCAAGACGATCGTGGCGCTCTTCGCCGCATTGCTCGC
>JBEIUK010000340.1:0-1630 GCA_040374415.1 Gemmatimonadaceae bacterium
CGCCAACGCCGGCGTGGTGCTGGGGGATGCCTTCTCGCCAACCGCACCACTCCCCGTGCTCAGCGGGATTGTACTCGGCCTCGTCGTGGGGAAGCCCGTCGGGATCGTTGCCGCCTCGTGGCTCGCCATCCGGAGCGGCCTCGCCGAACGGCCCGAGGGGCTCACCTGGAGTCGCATCGTGACCGTCGGCTGTTTTGGCGGCATTGGCTTCACGATGGCGCTGTTCGTGACCGCGCTCGCGTTTACCACACCCGAGACAGTGAAGGCCGCGAAGGGCGCCGTACTGCTGGCGTCGGTCCTTGCGGCGGCGCTTGGCGCGCTGGTGGTTCGCTGGACGGAGCGTCCGGCTTAGGCTGCCGCTTCGTCCTCGTCCTCTTCGTGTGGCGCCCCGTCGGCCTGCTCCCGGAAATCGTCCGGCGCCACCAGGGTCCGCGGCGCTGCGCCGCGGAGCATCGCCAGCGCACCGGTGCGCATGATCTCGGCGATCCCATGCGGGCGCATCGCCTCAATGAAGGCCTCCACGCGCAGCGGGGTATCGGTCACTTCCAGGATGATCTCACGATCGGCGAGCTCGAGCACCCGTCCGCCAATCGCGACCGCCTCGCTGGCCACGACGGATAGCTGCTCGCCGACCGTGATGATCTTGAGCATCGCCGTTTCACGCTGAATGGAGGGCGCGACCGTCGCGTCGGTCACGCCGAGGACGTCCGGCAGTCGGCTGATTTCCCGCACCACCAAGGGCGCGTCGGTCGTGTCCACCGCGATCGTCATCCGGCTGATCCCGGGCACTTCACTGTGCCCAACCGCCAAGGAAACGATGTTGTAATCGCGCCGGCGGAGCAGGGTCACGGTGCGGTAGAGCACCCCCGGCCGGTCGTGGAGCAGCGCAATCAGCGTGTGCTGAGTGGCCGGTGGCTGATACGGAATCGGCGACGGCGTCCGACGCGGCGTGGCGGCATCATCCATCGCCATTCACCGCGTCCAGAAAGCGGAAATCCATTGGGACATCCGTCAAGCATCAGCGTAACAGTGGGTTTCCGCAACCCCCCCGGGGTGCACCACGGCCCCATAGCGGGCAGGGCCCACCGTTTGTGCATACCGCCAGAGCGCACCTGATTGATAATCATGCGCGCGCGGGGTCCACTCGGCGCGGCGCGCCGCCAGCTCCTCATCACTGAGACGGACGTTCAGGGTGCCGGCGTCCCCATCGATGTCGATCAGGTCGCCATCGCGCAGGAGGGCAATGGGGCCACCGACCGCGGCCTCCGGCCCCACATGCCCAATACACATCCCCCGCGTGGCGCCTGAGAAGCGTCCATCGGTGATCAGGGCCACGTCTTGTCCCATCCCCTGCCCGTAAATGGCCGCCGTCGTAGACAGCATTTCGCGCATCCCCGGACCACCGGATGGACCCTCGTAGCGAATCACCAGCACATCGCCGGCGGCATACTGGCGACCCATGACGGCGGCAAAGCAGGCGTCTTCCGAATCAAAAACGCGCGCCCGTCCACTGAACTGTCGGCTGGCGAGCCCGGCCACTTTCACCACCGCCCCGTCGGGGGCTAGGTTGCCGCGCAGGGCCACCAATCCACCGGTGGGGGAGATGGCGTTGTCGACGGTGCGAATCACC
>JBEIUK010000330.1:0-1970 GCA_040374415.1 Gemmatimonadaceae bacterium
CGCGCTTCCCCGCAGTCTATCACGACGGGACTCCGCAGCCTCAAAGCCCGCAACCGGCTGGCACGCAACATGTTGCAACCCAGACAGTCGCCTGACGTTTCCGAATTAGACTGCGGAGATTGCTGTCTAACGTTCAGCCGCGCCGAGGGGACCGCAAGGGGGAGGGCCGGACGCCAGGGGTGTCAAGGTCCAGCGGACTCCGCACCCCAAGCCCACCGCGGTTCAGTACGTGGGTGTAGAGCATCGTCGTGCTCACGTCACGGTGCCCCAGCAGCTCCTGCACGGTCCGGATGTCGTATCCCGCCTCCAGCAGGTGCGTCGCGAACGAATGCCGGAAGGTGTGGCACCCCACTCGCTGGTCGACCCCCGCGCAACGCCCCGCCTCTGACACGGCGCGCTGCAGCACCGTGGGATGCACATGGTGCATGCGCCACTGCTGCGCCTCGGCGTCCCAGTATTCCCGGGTGGCCGGGAAGAGCCAGCACCACGCGGGGGTGCGCGAGGCACCAGCCGCCTTGGCGCCCGGTGCAATCGGCAGCGCCACGTAGCCGCGGTCACGGGCCCAGCGGCGCTGCATCGCCACCCGCACGGCATCACGATGCACGCGCAACGGATCCGCCAGCGACTGCGGCAGCATCGTCACCCGGTCACGGGCGCCCTTCCCGCGACGCACGCGGATCTCCAGGCGATCCAGATCCACATCCTTCACCCGCAGCTGACAACACTCCATCAACCGCAACCCGGCACCATACAGCAGCGACGCCATGAGCCAGGGCACCCCATGCATGGCGCCCAACACCCGCGCGACGGCATCCCGCGACAGCACGTTGGGAAGCATGTGTGGCCGGCGGGCCGGGGCCACGTCAATCATGGCTGGGAGCGGCTGCTCCAGCACCTCACCATACAGGAAACGCAACGCTGCCAGCGCCTGGTTCTGCGTGGCCGCCGCCACGCGGCGCTCCACCGCCAGATGGGTGAGATAGTCACGGACCGCAGTCCCCGGCAGCGCCGCCGGGTGGCGCATGCCATGAAACCGCACATACGCCACCACCCACCGGGCGTACGCCTGCACGGTCCGCGGGCTGAATCGCCGGACGGCGGCCCGGTCGCGCAGCATGGTGAGGAGACGAGGCGAGGACACCGCGGCACGGTACGATAACCACCCGCGATACGCCTCATCACAATGTCCCGGACCGGCGCCTTTTCGCGCAGCGTCAGAGCGCGCGCGTCACGGCCGCAGGGGCGATGCGGGTCCAGTGCGCCAGATAGCGCAGCGCGCCGGGAATGGCTCGCAGCCCCGCCATGAGCGCAAAGGGGCCAAGCGGTGTGGACACGATCCGCTGCAAGCGTGCCGCCAGTCGCACCTGCCGGTGCACGTCGGCATACAGTTGCGCCTGATAGGCCGAGGCCGTCGCGCCAGCGACCACGGCGTTCGCCGCAAGGCGCCCACTGTGCAGCGCGATCGCCATGCCATCGCCACAGAAGCTGGGGATGACCGCCGCCTGATCACCCAGGCGATACCACGGGACATTTGTCTCCGGGTGGGCGAGATACCCATACGGGACGCCGGCAATGGTCAGCGGACGGGGAAGCAACTGCTCAGCGTCGGCCAACGGCTCAAGCGCGGGTTCACGCACGAGCGCGCGCCAGAGTGACGCCCAGTTGCTGCCCAAGGCCTTGAAGCGCGCCTTCGTGATGACGAGACAGACGTTGAGGCGATCGCCCTCCACGCATTGTACGCCGACATAGCCCCCGTCGACAATCACGATCTCTACCACGCCATGGTACGCCCGCGCGAGCGCCGGAGTGGTGCGGAGATACTGCTTGAAGCCCACGACATCATTGAGCGTGCCGTCGGGATCGCGCGCCGCGCCATGCAGTTCATGTTTCCCCGTGGCGAGCAGCATCGGTCCTTCATCGATGACACCAGCGGCCGTCACCAGCTGGCCATCTTCGATGCGCTGCACGAC
>JBEIUK010000204.1:0-5219 GCA_040374415.1 Gemmatimonadaceae bacterium
AGCAGATGCCGCCCACACCGTCGACTTCGCCCACGTCATCCCGGCCCGACGGGCCCAGCTCGCCGCCCTCTGCGACGCCTTCGTCGCCGACGCCGCCTTCGACGCCTTCGTGGCGTCTGCACGCGAGTGGCTCGACGATTACGCGCTCTTCATGGCGCTCAAGGCCGCCCATGGTGGCGTCGCCTGGACGCAGTGGCCGGCCCGATATGCGCGGCGGGATGCAGCGGCGCTCGCCGCCTTCCGCGCCGAGCATCAGGCGGTGATCCGCCGCGTGCAGATCGAGCAGTATCTGTTTTTCACCCAGTTCCACGCGCTGCGGCGCGCCTGTCGCGACCGCAACATCGCCCTCATGGGCGATGTGCCGATCTACGTGGCACACGATTCCGCCGATGTCTGGGCGAACCGCGAGCTCTTCCAGCTCGATGATGACGGACGGCTGCGCGTGCAGGCCGGCGTCCCCCCCGACTACTTCAGCGAAACCGGTCAGCTGTGGGGCAATCCGCTCTACGACTGGAGTGTGCTCCGCGATCAAGGGTACAGCTGGTGGATCGCCCGCATGCGCGCCGCGCTGTCGATGTTCGACATGATCCGACTCGATCACTTCCGCGGCTTTGAGGCGTACTGGGAAGTGCCGGGCGATGCGACCACCGCCGTCCACGGGCAGTGGGTGCAGGGGCCAGGGATCGAGCTCTTTCAGGAGATGACCGCGGCCCTGGGCCCACTCCCCATCGTCGCGGAAAATCTGGGGCTCATCACCCCCGAGGTGGAGACGCTGCGCGAAACGCTGGGCTATCCGGGCATGAGCATCCTGCAATTCGCCTTCGGCGGCGACGGACAGGCCAAGGAATTTCAGCCGCACACCTTCCCGTGTGAACGGGTCGTGTACACGGGCACGCATGACAATGACACGACCGTCGGATGGTGGACGGCCGGCGTCGGCGGTGATTCCACGCGCACGCAGGACGACATTGATCGCGAACATGCCTTCGCCTGCCGGTATCTCAACACCGATGGTCAGGAGATGCACTGGACGCTCATGCGCGCGGCACTCGCGTCGGTGGCCGACACCGTGCTGATCCCCATGCAGGACATCCTCGGACTGGGGAGCGACGCCCGCATGAATCTCCCCGGTCGCCAAGCGGGGAACTGGCAATTCCGTTTCCACTGGGATCAACTCACGCCGGAGATGACCGCGCGGCTGCGCGACCTGATTCGGCTCTACGATCGCTGAGGTCACTGCATGTCCGAGACCGGTCCGTCACGCGCCACCAGCTTTGGCGCCATCTGGAACATGAGCTTCGGCTTCCTCGGCATTCAGTTTGGCTGGGGATTGCAGATGGCGAACATGAGCGCCATCTACGAGTACCTCGGCGCCTCGGCCGATCAGATTCCGATGCTCTGGCTGGCTGCCCCGCTCACGGGCCTCATCGTGCAGCCGATTATCGGCCATCTGAGCGATCGGACTTGGTCGCCGCGCTTCGGGCGTCGGCGACCCTTCTTTTTGGTAGGTGCGATCCTGAGCTCTCTCGCGCTCCTCGCGATGCCGCGCGCCGGCACGCTCTGGATGGCCGCCGGCCTGCTCTGGATCCTCGATGCCTCCATCAACATTTCGATGGAGCCCTTCCGCGCCTTCGTCTCTGATCTGCTGCCACCAGCCGACCGGCCGCGCGGCTTTGCCATGCAAAGCCTGTTCATTGGACTGGGCGCAGTCATCGCCTCCGCGATGCCGTGGATGCTCACCAACTGGATGGGGGTCGCGCCGAGTGCGCCGGGCACGATTCCCACGGCGGTGCGCCTGTCGTTCACCGTTGGTGCCGCGGCCTTTCTGGGCGCCGTGTTGTACACCGTGTTGACCACGCGTGAACATCCGCCGGCCGATCTCGACGCGTTCACCCGCCAGAAGGCGGCAACGGCCGGCGTCGGCCATGCGGTGCGGGACATTGTGGAGGCAGCCCGTGCGATGCCGCGCACGATGCGCCAACTTGCCCTCGTGCAGTTGGCCACGTGGCTCGGACTCTTCTGTATGTGGCTCTACTTCCCGGTGGCGGTGGCCCGGAATGTCTTTGGCGCGCCCGATGCCAACTCTCCGCTCTACCAGCAGGGGGTGGAATGGGCCGGGCTCTGCTTTGGCGCGTATTCCGCCGTCTGCTTCGCCTTCTCCTTTCTGCTGCCGCCCATCGCGACCCGTCTCGGGGCCCGAGGGACCCATGCGGTGTGTCTGCTCGCCGGCGCGGCAGGGCTCGCGTCGGTGTCGGTCATTCACACGCCAGCGCTGCTGCTCCTGTCCATGACGGGCGTCGGCATCGCGTGGGCCAGCACGCTCTCGATGCCGTACGCACTGCTCGCCAATGCCCTGCCGGCGGGAAAGACGGGCGTCTACATGGGGATCTTCAACTTCTTCATCGTGATTCCCGAGATCGTGGCGTCGCTCGGCTTCGGCTGGGTGATGAATCATCTGCTGAATAACAATCGGATGGCGGCGGTCGTGGGCGGTGGCATCTGCATGGCCATCGCGGCCCTGCTCGTCCTGCGGGTGCAGGAGACGGAGCCAGACGCAGCGCGCACCAGCGCGGTGGCCGCATGAGCGCCCCCATGCGGACTCGCGCGCTGCACCGTGCGGCGCTGGTGCTGGCGCTGTTGCTCCCGCATGCCGCCGTCGCGCAGGCCCCAACGGTCGACAAGGTCGAGCCGCCCAACTGGTGGGGGGCGCACCACCTCAATCCGGTGCGGCTACTGGTGCATGGTGCGCATCTCACCGGCGCGCGCTTCAGCTGCGGCACGCTCCGCTGCGGTGTCGCGACCACGAACGCCGCGGGCAGCTACGCCTTTGTGGATGTGACGATTCCACCAGGGACGCGCCCCGGAGCGTATCCGCTCACGCTCCGCACCGCATCAGGCTCGGCGAAGGTCCCGTTCACGGTGAGTGCGCCGCTGGCGAGCGTAGGCCGCTTTCAGGGCTTCGGTCCGCAGGATGCGATGTATCTCATCATGCCCGACCGCTTCGCCAACGGTGATACCACGAACGATCGGACCCCGAAGTCCCCCGCGATCCTCGATCGGCAGAAAGGGCGGTGGTATCATGGTGGCGATCTGGCCGGCGTGCGGCAGAAGCTTCCGTACCTGCAGTCGCTCGGGATCACCGCGATCTGGCTGAATCCGATTTACGACAACACCGATCGCGAAGATACCAAGGAAGTCTACGACGGGCAGACGACCACCGGGTATCACGGCTACGGCGCCATCGATTTCTATGGCGTTGATGAGCATCTCGGCACCGTGGCGGAGTTCCGGGACCTGGTCGATGCGGCGCACCGGCATGGCATCAAGATCATTCTCGACATGGTGGCGAATCACACGGGCCCCTATCACCCGTGGGTGAAGGATGCCCCGACGCCGACGTGGTTTCATGGCACCGAGGCACAGCACCCGAATAACGACTGGCAGACCTGGACACTGGCCGACCCGAGTGGCACTGCGGCGCTCCGGCGCAACACGCTCGATGGCTGGTTCGTGAACATCCTCCCCGATCTCAATCAGGATGATTCGGAGGTGGCCCGGTATATCATCCAGAACACCCTCTGGTGGGTGGGCATCAGCGGGCTCGATGGGATCCGGCAGGATACGTGGCCCTATGTGCCGCGCACCTTCTGGCGCGACTGGATGTCGAGCATCAAGCGGCAGTATCCGTCGCTCCGCGTCGTGGGCGAAGTGCTCGATGGCGATCCGGCGATGATCAGCTTCTTCGAGGGGAGCCGCGTGGGCTTTGACGGGCTCCGCACGGGCGTCGACAAGATGTTCGATTTCCCACTGCACTTCACGATCCGCAAGGTCTTTGGTGAAGGGCAGTCGATCCGGCAGATTCCGCAGCTGCTCGCGCATGATCAGCTGTATCAGGATCCGACGGCGCTGGTGACGTTGCTTGGCCTGCATGATGTGCCGCGGTTCATGCACGAGACGGGCGCGACCGCGGCCGGTCTCAAGCTCGCGTACACCCTGCTGCTCACGATTCGCGGAACGCCGCTTCTCTACTATGGCGATGAAATCGCACTGCGTGGCGGCGGCGATCCGGACAACCGGCGCGACTTCCCCGGCGGATGGTCTGGTGACGCGCGGGATGCGTTCACGCCGGCTGGGCGCACCGTCGAGGAACAGTCGGTGTTTGCGCATGTGCAAACGCTGCTGGCCCTGCGGAAGGCGCGCCCGGCACTGACGAGCGCCGCGACGGCGCATCTGCTCGCCACCGATCAGGCCTTTGTCTATCGGCGCGGGACGGGAGCACAGACGGCGACGATCGCGCTCAACAACGGGACCACGCCCGTGACCGTGACGGTGGACGGGGCCGTGGGGGCCCGTGATGCGCTGGGCGTTTGTGGTGCGCCGGTGTCGACAGGGAGCGGGGCGGCACGCCGGACCACGATCACGATCCCTGCACGCGCCGGCTGTATCTACTGACGCGTTCGCATCGGCGCGGCGGCGGTTGCCTTAGTCGCCAACGCCGCGCCCTTTGCCGCCGCCAGGAATGTGCGGCCGATCCGGCGCACTCCCCGGTGGCGGCGGTTCGTAGACGTAGGTCATGAGCAGGGCGACAATCCACCCAATTACGGTCCAGCCGAGCAGCAGATTGATCGCCGTGATGCGCCACCGCCGCTGCCGCTGCCGCGTCCAAGCCAGCATGGTGGGGAGCGCGTAGAGCATCAGGCCGATGATGATCATCAGCCACCCTTTGGGGAGCCCGCCCCCCTGATAGCGGGCAACGGAGTCGGCGGGATCCAGTTGCAGCGGCAGGAGCGTAAGCAGTCGCATCCCGGAAATGTACGCCAATCACGGCGTGACAAATGGGGGCTTTGGAGCGATCATCTGCAGGAATCGGTACGTCACTCCCCTCCCAGTTGGAGCTCGCATGTCGTCCCCCCGCCGCCAATTCCTCCGGCACCTCGCCCTCTCCGGCGTCGCGCTGAGTGCGCTCCCCGCCCAATCGGACGCGCTCCCCAGCCGGACAGCGCTGCCGACCGACGACAGCGCGTGGTCGGAATGCAGCGAGCCCGACGCGTTCACCGGACAGCCTCCCGCGGCCACGTTCGATACCACCTGGGCCGACAAGCTGACCGCCAAGTACCGCGCCGTCTTCGATGTGCCGGAAATCGGTGACGGGGTCGGCGTCTGGCGGGCCGGCCTCTGGCTCAATCATGACCAAGAGGTCCTGAAGGCCACCCCCGCCG